>JBOHEL010000134.1:0-10443 GCA_050700995.1 Sciscionella sp.
CCCTCGACAGATCAGTACGCTATCAACGCATCACCACACACAAACTGTCAGCGAAGTGCTGAGACACATGTGTACGCGAAGTGCTGAGACATGACAGACGGCTATAGCCGTCGAAAGTACTCACGGTGGGGTTAGCGGCGGGTGGCGAGGGCGGTGGTCAGGTCGTCGAGGGATTCGAGGTTGTGGGCGCTCACCACGGCATCGCAGTAGCGCCATGCCGCCGCCATGCCGCCGACCAGCGGGCGGTAACGGGAACTTGCCGTACGTGGGTTGGCCCAGACGATCCGGTAGGCGAGCCGGGAAAGCCGCGCCAGCTGTCTGCCGAGCTCCAAGGGCTCGCCGGTCTCCCAGCCGTCCGACACGATCAGCACGACCGCGCCGCGGGCCACCCCCCGGTGGCCGTAGCGGTCGGTGAACGCCGCCACCGCCTCGGCGATCTTGGTACCGCCCGCCCAGTCGGGAGCGGCGGCGCAGGCCCGCGCCAGCGCGTCGGCGGGCCTGCGCCGCGCGAGCTCGCGGGTCAGCCTCGTCAGGCGGGTCGCGAAAGTGAAAACCTCCGCGCCCGCTCCCCCGGCCGCGCAGTACAGCAGTTGCAGCATGGCGCGCGAGTACGGCTCCATGGAGCCGGAGATATCACAGAGCACGACCAGCTTGCGCCGCCGGGTTTTCGGCGTGCGCAGGGACAATCGCAACGGGTACCCACCGGTGCGGTGCGCCTGCCGCAAGCTGGCTCGGATATCCACCATGCTGCCGCGCGGCGAGGACCGCATCCTGCGTGCCCGCCGCTGTGGGGTGATCAGCGCGAACCGCCGCATCACCCCGGCCAGCAATGCGAGCTCGGCCGCCGAGAGTTCGGCGAAATCCTTGCCGCGCAACCGCTCCATATCGCTGGCCGCCGCCGGAGTCGCCACCTCGCGCCGCGCATGGCCCTCGGCACGCCCGCTCACGTCCGCGGTCACCGAGCCGCCCGCGGAGCCCTGTCGCGGCGATGCGAGTGCCTGCGGCTGCTCGATCGGCTCACCGTTCTGCTCACCTCGCTGCTGCGCCGGGTCGACCACGCCCCCGAATACCGTGTCGAAAACCGCGTCGAATGCCGGTCGCTGCGTGGGATCGCCGGTCAGTGTGGCCAGCCCGACATGCCGCAGTTCGCGTAACGTGCTCGGCTGGGCAACGGTGACGGCGCGCGCGAACCGCAGGCATTGACCCGGCGCGGTAGGCAGACCCGCCGCCCGAAGCGCCGCGCCAAACCTCGCGGTAAGCACCGCCAGCTCAGCCATCCGGGGACACCAGCGCGGCGAGATCCGCCTCCCGCGCGGTCTGCGCGTCCTCGGCGTACTTCAGCACCGCGCCGAGCGTGCGCTCGGCCGCCTGCCCGTCGACCGTCGATACCCCGAGCACGTGCAGCGCGCTGGCCCAGTTGATGGCTTCCGCCACGCCTGGCGGTTTGGTCAGCTCCAGCCCACGCATCCGCTGCACCGATCCGGCGACCCGCTCGGCGAGCCAGCCAGCGGCGTCGGGAACCCTGCGCCGGATGATCTCCGCCACTCGTGCGGTATCCGGGTAGTCGATCCAGTGGTAGAGACAGCGCCGCTTCAGTGCGTCGTGCAGGTCCCTGGTGCGGTTCGAGGTAAGCACCACGATCGGTGGCAGCACGGCGCGGCGGGTACCGATTTCCGGGATGGTGACGGCGGCGTCGGCGAGCAGTTCCAGCAGGAACGCCTCGAACTCGTCATCGGCCCGGTCCAGCTCGTCGATCAGTAGCACAACCGGTCGGGGGCCACGATGTGAGATAGCGGCGAGCAGTGGTCTCGGTAACAGGTAGTCCTCGGCGAACAGGTCGGCATCGCGCAGCGTCTCGCCGCGCGACTCCGCGAGCCGGATGGCCAGCAACTGGCGCGGGTAGTTCCACTCGTAAAGCGCTTCAGCCGAGGACAGACCCTCGTAGCACTGCAGCCGGATCAGCGGGGTGTCCATCGCGGCTGCCAGCGCCCGCGCGGCCTCGGTCTTGCCGACCCCTGGCTCGCCCTCCAGCAGGATCGGCTGCGCCATCCGCACCGCGAGCAGCAACGCGGTGCCCAGCGCGTCTCCCGCCAGGTATCCGGCCCGATCAAGCGCCGCCCGCAGCGTCGCGACATCGGGTGGCCACGCCGCCGTCATAACGAGTAGCGCGCGGGGTCGTCGGCGAACGCGTGCTGGCAGCCAGGGCCGCAGAAGTACACGGCCCTGCCGACGTGCACGACCGAGAGCGCCTGCGCCGTCACGGCGACGGTCATCCCGCACACAGGGTCAACCGCCTCGGTCATCACCGGCCCCTCGGCTTCCTGCGCCTGCTGTGGCCGTGGCCGTGCGGAGATCAGTTCCGCATAGACAGAAAGCGCGATCTCGGCCGGTGTCCGCGCGCCGATGTCCAGCCCGGCAGGCGTGCGCACCCGCGCTCGCAGTTCCGCTGGGACATCCAGTGCCGCCAGCACGCTCGCACCGCGCCTGGTACTCGCCACCAGCCCGACATAGGGCACATTCGCCCGCAGCGCGGCCACCAGCAGCCCTTCCTCCTCCCTGCCGTGTGACGCCGCGACCACGGCACCCACATCAGCAGGCAGCGACGCCTGCGGATCGGAAATCGCGCGCACGTCGTAACCCAGCGCGCGCCCGACCGTCACTAGCGCCCGAGCTACCGGGGCATCGCCATATACCGCGACCTGCACCGGCGGCAGCATGGCTTCCAGGAAGATGTCCAGCGTACCGCCGGACGCGCAGGGGTTGCCGACTGTCACCAGTCCCTCCGCCGTGGACCCCTCGGAGCCGCCAGGGGTGATCCGCAGTAACGTCGACTGGCCGGTGGACAGCAGCCGCAGCCCCTGCAACCGGACCGTCGACTCCGCGCAGGTGCCGCCGACGAAGCCCTCCAGGGTGCCGTCGGGCAGCACCAGCGCGCAGTCGCCCGGCTTCGCGCTGGTAGGGCGCTCCGCCCTGACCACCGTCGCCAGCACGAAGGGCGTGCGCTGCGAACGCAGGCCCTCCGCGCGAGCGAGGAGGTCGGGCCTGCTCATCAGGTGATCGCCAGGTCTGTCCGTAGTGGACGGTCGTGCAGCGCGCACCACACCGCGGCCGGTGTCAGCGGCATGTCGGCGTGGCGGATGCCGTACGGCTTCAGCGCGTCGAGCACCGCGTTGACCACGGCGGGCGGGGAACCGACGGTGGCGGACTCCCCCACCCCCTTCGCGCCGATCGGGTGGTGCGGCGAGGGCGTCACGGTCTGGCCGAGCTCCCACGCCGGGCACTCCATCGACGTTGGCAGCAGGTAGTCCATGAACGAAGCGCCGAGGTGGTTGCCGTCGGAGTCGAAAGCCACCACCTCCATCAGCGCCATACCCACCCCGTCCGCCAGCCCGCCGTGGATCTGGCCCTCTACGATCATCGGGTTGATCCGCACCCCGCAGTCGTCCACCGCGATGAACCGGCGCACCTTCACCTGGCCGGTGCCCGCGTCCACATCCACCACGCAGATGTAGGCCCCGAACGGGAACGTCAGGTTCGGCGGGTTGTAGACGCAGGTGGCATCGAGATGCCCCTCGACGCCATCGGGCAGTTCCAGGCTGGAGTGCGCGGCAAGCGCGATCTCGGTCATCGTCTTGCCGGAGTCCGGATCGCCGCGCACGAACCAGCGTCCGGTCTCCCACTCCAGATCGTCCGGGCTGACCTCAAGCATCGCCGAGGCGACGATCCTGGCGCGGTCGCGGACCTTGCGGGCCACCATCGCAGTCGCCGCACCCGACACCGGTGTGGAGCGTGAGCCGTAGGTACCGAGTCCGAACGGCGTCTGGTCGGTGTCGCCGTGCACCACGTCGATGTCGTCCGGCGAGATGCCGAGTTCGTGCGCCACGATCTGCGCGAATGTCGTCTCGTGTCCCTGCCCCTGTGACTGGCAGGACAGCCGCAGCACCGCCTTTCCTGTGGGGTGCACGCGAAGTTCGGCACCGTCGGCCATCCCGAGCCCGAGTATGTCCATATGCTTGCGCGGCCCTGCTCCGACGGCTTCGGTGAAGAAGCTGACGCCGATGCCCATCAGCTCACCGGTTTCCCGCCTTCGCGCCTGCTCCGCACGCAAATCGGCGTAGTTGGCCATATTCATCGCGACCCGCAGCGTTTCCTGGTAATTGCCGGAGTCGTACTCCCAGCCGGTCGCCGACGGGTAAGGGAACTGTTCCGGCCGCAGCAGGTTCATCATCCGTAGCTCGGCCGGGTCAACGTCCAACTCGAAGGCAAGCACATCGACCATACGTTCCACCAGGTACACCGCTTCGGTGATGCGGAACGAGCAGGCATAGGCAACACCGCCAGGCGCCTTGTTGGTGTAGACGCCGGTGACCGCGCAGTGCGCCGCCCGCAGGTCGTAGGACCCAGTGAACACCCCGAAGAAACCCGCAGGGAATTGGGTCGGCTGGGCGGTGGCGTTGAACGCACCGTGATCGGCGATCACCTTGACCCGCAGGCCGAGGATCTTGCCGTCCTTGTTCGCCGCGATCTCGCCGTGCATGTGGTAGTCCCGCGCGAAGGAGGTGCTCATCAGGTTCTCCGAGCGGTCCTCCACCCATTTCACGGGTTTTCCTGTCACGATGGAGCCAACCACCGCGCATACGTAACCGGGATAGATTCCAACCTTGTTGCCGAAACCGCCGCCGATATCCGGCGAGATGATCCGAATCTTGTGCTCGGGGATACCGGCCACCATCGCGTAGAGCGTGCGGTGGGCGTGCGGCGCCTGGGTGGTCGACCACACCGTCAGCTTGCCGGTCACCGCGTCCATATCGGCGACGGTCCCGCAGGTCTCCATCGGAGCGGGGTGCACCCTCGGGTAAAGCATGTCCTGCTCGACGACCACCTCGGCGCCCGCGAACACCTCATCGGTCTTCGTCTTGTCCCCGGCCTCCCAGTCGAAGATGTGGTTGTCGGTCTGGTTCTCCTTGTCGTCACGGATCACCGGCGCATCGGCGTCCAATGCCTTGCGCCCGTCGATCACCGCCTCCAGCGGTTCATACTCCACGTCGATGAGCGCCAGCGCATCCCTTGCGGCATAACGATCCTCAGCGACCACGAAGGCCACTTCCTGGCCCTGGAAGCGCACCTTGTCGGTGGCGAGCACGGCTTGCGTGTCGTAGGACAGCGTCGGCATCCACGCCAGCTTGAGCCCGTCGAGCGTCGCGCCGGTGATCACGGCCTTCACCTTCGGGTGGGCTTCGGCAGCACTGGTGTCGATGGCGAGGATCTTCGCGTGGGCGTGCGGGCTGCGCAGCACCGCGCCGTGCAGCATGCCGGGCAGCCGCACATCGTCCACATAGGTGCCGCGGCCGCGTACGAAGCGGGCGTCCTCCTTGCGGATCATCCGCCCGAACCCCATCGGGGTCGGGTTCTCCTGCACCGCTGTCATGCCCGCACCTCCTTCGATTCCTCCGAAGTGGACAGTTCTGCGGGTGGCTTGCCTGCCGCCGGCTCGGCCTGCCGCCCCCGGCCGTGCTCTGCGGCCCAGCGAATCGACCGGACGATGTTCTCGTAGCCGGTACACCGGCAGAGCTGGCCGGAGATTTGTTCCCGGATGGTGCCCTCGTCGGGATCGGGGTCGTGATCGAGCAGCCAGCGGGCGGTCATCATCATGCCCGGCGTGCAGAACCCGCACTGCAGCCCATGGCATGCCACGAAACCCTGCTGCACTGGGTCAAGTTGCCCGTCGACGGCGAGGCCCTCGACGGTGCGCACCTCGCGACCGTCCGCCATCACTGCCAGTACCGTGCACGATTTCACCGGCTGACCGTCCAGCCACACCACGCAGACGCCGCAGTTGGAAGTGTCACACCCCCAGTGGGTGCCGGTGAGCCCCAACTCGTCGCGCAGGAAATGGACCAGCAGCAACCTCGGCTCCAGGTCCCTGGTGTAGTCCTCGCCGTTCACCGTTACCGTGATCCGCATTCCTCAGCCCTCCTCCGGGTGCGCGCCCTGCCAGCGGTTGAACGCCGCTCGCAGCGCGCGGATGGTGAGCTCACCGGCCAGATGCCGCTTGTAGTCGACCGGACCGCGCTGGTCGGCGACCGGATCACAGTGCCCGGCCGCGATCCGGCCTGCTTCGGTGAAACGCTCCTCGGTCGCCGCACCGCCACGCAGGAAGTCCTCGGCCTCGACGGCCACGAAGTTCACCGCGCCGAGGGCGGTGAGGCCGATGCCGACCTCGGTGATCGTGTCGTGCTCCAAAGTCAGTGCCGCGCCGGCCGAAGCGACCGCCCAGTCGCCCACTCTGCGCTCCACCTTCCGGTAGGCGCTGGCGACCGGCCGGATCGGGATCCGCACATCGGTCAGTAGCTCGCCGTCTGCCACCGCCGTCTCGTATGGGCCGGTGAAGAACTCCCTGACCGGCACCATGCGCTCACCGGAGCGACCGCTGATCACCACGTGTGCCCGAACCGCCGCGAACGCCGCCGAGAGGTCCTCAGAAGGGTCGGCCTGGCACAGCGAACCACCGATGGTGCCGCGATTGCGCACGACCGGGTCGGCGATGACGCGTTCGGCGTCGCGGAAGATCGGAAAGTGCTCGCCGACAACCGTTGATGCCAGCAGCTCGGCATGTCGAACCATCGCTCCGATCCGAATCTCGTGCTCCTCGATGCGAATCCTGCCGAGCTCGGTGAGGTCGTTGATGTCGATCAGCGCCTCGGGCTGCGCGAGCCGCAGCTTCATCATCGGGAGCAGGCTGTGGCCTCCGGCGATGATCCTCGCTTCGGTGCCGTACTTGGCCAGCAGCGCCAGCGCGTCCTCGACGTTGGCGGCCTTCTCGTACTGGAACTGCGCCGGTACCTGCATGTGCCCTCCTCGTGCGGTAGGGGAGCTCATCATTCGCCGCATCCGTACGGTCGCAACGGCGGAATAACCGTTCGCTTATCGAGTCCGGCTCTCCGGTTTCGCGCGGTCCGTTCCGCGAGGAGGATTTACCGCATGACACTCACCCAGCTCAGTGCGTTCGTGCTGACCGCGCGACTGGGCTCGGTGCGGGCAGCCGCCGATGCGCTCGGCGTGAGCGAGCCGGCCGTGTCGCAAGCGTTGACGGCCTTGCGCCAGCATCTTGGCGATGCGCTGCTGGTGCGCGGCAGCAGCGGCATGGCGCTGACCGCGGGCGGCACGCGGCTGCTGCCGGTGGCCTCGCAGATGGTCGCGCTCGGTGCCGAGGCCGAGGGCGTGGTCAGGGCCGCACAGGGCGCCCCGGAGCGACTCCGCCTGGTCGCCACCAGCACGATCGCCGAGTTCGTCGTGACGCCGCTGGTGGACACCTTCGGCGCGCTGATGGGCGGCACAGTCGAGGTGTCCTCCGGAGTGGCCGCGGCGGCCGAGATGCCGGTGCTCGTCAGCAACCGGCTCGCGGACGTCGCGCTGGGCCCTCAGCTCAGGGCGGGCCCAGGTGCGGCGCTCAGCAGCGAGCCGATCTTCCGGTGCCACCTTGTAGCGGTCAGCGCGCCGACGAGCGCACCGCACGGCCCTGCCGCCAGCTGGCAGTGGCTGGTTGACCCGGCAGGCACCGATCCTGCGACGGACACCGGCCGGTTGCTACGACTGCTCGGCGTACCCGACGAGCGCGTGCGGGTGTTTCCCAGCCAGACCGCGACATGGGAAGCTGCGGCGGGTGGCGCGGGAGTCGCCGCGGCGAACGCCCACCTTGTCACCGGTAGGCTCCGGCGAGGCGAGCTGCGCCTGATCGAGACGCCAGCGACGCCGCTGCCCTCCGACTGGTATGTCACCACGCTGGCAGCCGAACGCACGCCGACACCGGCCAGTTCGATGCGTCAGTTCCTTGCGACACCGCGGGCGATGCAGCAGATGCGCTCCCCTGGCACCGGGGTGCCGCCGTCCCGTTTCCGGCCCCCAGTCTACGTCACGATCTGGTCATGACCTCACGGTGGTGTGCGGGCGGCTGATCATCTACGTTGCCGATCCTGGCAGCTCTGGCCTGCTTGTATCTGATGCTGAACCTGGACGTCCTCACCTGGATTCGGTTCGCGGTGTGGCTCGCGATCGGGCTGGTGATCTACCTCGGGTACGGGCGCAAGCACTCCCGGTTGACCACCCAGGGTGATGTCCGGTCGATAGAGCGGGAATCCGATACGGCAACCGGGTAGATCCGACGTGACACGACTCGCCCATTCCGTGGGAACAGTTGCGCCCGCTGAAACGTCTGTAAGAGTAGAGGCAACGAACACCGCGGAGCGGTCCCATCGTTTGAGGAAAGGGTTGGACGACAGGGTTCGGCGATGTGGTGTCCGTGGCCAAAGTGAAGGCACCGGAACCGGTGCCGGGACGGAGGGAGCTCTCCATGACACCGACACTCACCCGCCCCACCCTCACCGCCCAGGACCGCTGCGACCGTTGCGGCGCTGCCGCGCAGGTACGCGCACTGCTGTCCTCCGGTGGGGAGTTGTTGTTTTGTGGTCACCACGCCCGCGAGCACACCGTGAAGCTCCGCGAGTTGGCGGCCGAGATCCAGGAGGGCTGATCCACCCGGTATCACCGGTGTTCGGGGCGGGGATCACGCGGATTCCCGCCCCGAACGTTATTTACGGGCGCCTCGCGGTCAGAACGCGGTAAGTACCGGCTCGAAGGCAAGTTCGGCTGCCCCGAGCAGCGTGACGTCGGGCCCGAGCGACGAGGTGACGATCCTGGTACCACCCAGCGCCCTGCTCACCAGGCTGCGTTGCTGCACCATCCGCTCGACGTGGGCCACCAGCGGCGAGGGCAGCGCGGTGAACAGGTTGCCGAGCACCACGAGCTGCGGGCAGAGTAGATTCACCACATTGCACAGGCCGATGACCAGCCACTCCGCGAACGCCGCCAACCTGGGCATCACCCGCTCGGGCGCCGCGGCCAATGCGCGCAGCTCCGCCACGATCGCACCGTGCGGCGAGGTTTCCGGCATATCCAGCGCGAGCGCCAGCGCACGCTCCCCGACTTCGGTCTCCCAGCATCCTGTGGCGCCGCAGTAGCACCGCCGACCATCCGGGCGCACCACCATGTGTCCGATCTCCCCGACGTAGCCACCGGTGCCGCGCAGTGAGGTTCCGCTGGAGATGACGCCACCCCCGACGCCCACGTCCGCGGTGATGTACACCACGTCGGGGGCATCGCGCGCGGCACCCCGCAGATGCTCGGCGAGCGCACCGAGTTCCGCGTCGTTGCCCACGTGTACCGGCAGCCGCAGCGCGTGGCAGAGCCAGTCCCCCAGCGATACGCCACTCCAGTGCAGGTTGGGTGCCTCGTGCACATAGCCGTCCGCGCGCCGCACCACGCCAGGCACCGACACCCCGCACGCCACCGGCTGCACACCGAGCTCGTCGACCAGCAGTTTCGCGCCGTCCACGATCTTGGTGAACACCTCGCGCGGCTCCCGGTTGTCCGGTCGCAGGCTCCAACTGCACCTGCCGAGGATCTCCCCTCCGACACCGAGTAGCGCCATCGATACCTGTTCCACCCGAATATCCACGGCGAGCACCACCGCGGCGTGCGCCTGCGGCAACACCAGCAGTGAAGGGCGGCCCGCACCGCTGCGCAGGGCGGGCACCCGTTCCTCCACCATGCCGTCCTCGGCAAGGCCGTCGACCAGCGTCTTGATGGTGCTGCGGTTGAGTCCCAGCTCGCTCGCCAGCGCGGCCCTGGTACACGGCCCCGTGATGTGCAGCCTGCGCAGCAGCACGGCCCGGTTATGCCTGCGCACCTCGTCGGGCCTTGTGCCGGAGGTGGGCGTACTGGTCACGTCACCTTCCACGGTCGAGGGTCAGGGGCGCGGCGAGTGCTCACCTCGCCGCGGCACGACGCCGGGACAGTGCGTCCACTGTGGCCGCCACCAGCAGCACGAGCCCGGTGATGATGTTCACCGTAGCCGCCTGGAAGCCGAGCAGATCGAGACCGTTCTCCACGGTCGCGAGCACCGCGCCACCGAGCACCGCGTCCCGCACCCGACCTTTCCCGCCGAACAGCGACGTGCCGCCGATCACCGCGGCGCCGACCGCGAACAGCAGCGTGTTGCCGTAGCCGGTGTTGCCGTCCACCGAGCCGACCTTCGAAGCGGAGACGATGCCACCCACCGCCGCCGCCGCGGAACAGATCACGAATACGCTCATCCGGATCTTGTCCACGTTGACGCCCGCCCGGCGTGCCGCCTCCCGGTTGCCGCCGACGGCGTAGATGTGCCTGCCGTACCGGGTGCGATCCAGCGCAAACGTACCCACGACGAGCAGCGCCAGGATGATCGGTATCACGTAGGGAACACCGCTGATCGTGGTGAGGTCAGGGTTCTGCGAGCGGTTGATCGTCAACAGGTAGGTGACCACGGCACCCACCACGAGGACTGCCGCCACCTTGCACATCACCAGAGTGCTCGGCAGGGCCACCAGTCCCTTGCGCAGCCTGGAG
>JBOHEL010000135.1:0-10387 GCA_050700995.1 Sciscionella sp.
TCCCGGAAACGTTGAATACCGAAATGTCATTCGGTTTGACCGGGGAAGGCGGCGGTGGCGGCTGGGTGGTCAACGAATGGGTTGTGGCGGGTGCCGACACCGATGTGCTCGCCGACACCTTCGGCCCGGAGCCAGAGCTGGAGGAATCGAAGAAGAAGCCGATTACCTGGGCGATTATCCAGACCGCGATGGCCAGCGTTGCCACCCCGAGCACCCCGAGCGCGAGCGCCAGCCTGCGTTGCCGCGCCGGGTCCTTGACAGGCTTCTTGGTGGTCCACACCGTGTTGTCCTCGGTGTCGTTGCCCCGGGTGCTCCCGCGAGTACCGCCGACCTTGGAGATCAGCACGGTCTCCGGATCGCTTGTCGCCATCCGGTCGAGCACCTGAAGGATCGCCGCCGAGGTGCGAATACCGCCGACCACGGAATCCTCAAGGCAGCGCACCGCGAGGTTCGACAGTTCCGGCGGTGTCTCGGGTTGCAGGATCCTGGGCGCCACGATCCTGCCGTCCGGCCCTGTCGGGGCGGCAGGCACGGCCTCTGGGCCCCCTGGCAGCGGCCAACGTGCCGTGAGCAGCAGGTAGAGGATCGCGCCGAGACCTTTGACGTCGTCCCGCAGCGTGGCCTCCGGCATCGGACCGGGGAACGCCAGCCGCAGCGCGCCCTCCGGCAGCAGCCGCAGCCGCTGCGGGTGGTCAACGCCGATAACGAGCCCGAAATGATGCGCTTCATCCACCGCGGAAGCCAGCGGTTCGAGCAGCGCGACCGCGGTGCTTGCCGCTACCGGCCCGTCCGCGATCAGGTCAAGTAGGTCGGTGCCTGCCGTCCATTCGGTCACCACCATGCCGAGGAGCCCTTCCGAGGCGAGAATGCCCCGGCCGAGCGAGAGCACATCCAGTACCCGGGAGATGCCGTCGTGGTGGAACCTCGCGGCGTGCGCGGCGCGGTCGAGGGTGCGCCTGGCGCGGCCCGCGGCCTGCGAGTCAGAGGGGTTACCGAGGATCACGGTCAGCGCGACGTCACGCGACAGCTGCCCGTCCCTGGCGCGCCAGAGCTGCGCGTTCATGCGGGAATCGACGCCGAACTGGGCGAGCAGCCGGTACCTGCCGTCGCCTATCACCCCACCCGGTGCCAGCGACCCCGCCTGCGCGCGGACGCCGTGCTCGTCCACGCCAGCCACCTGCCGTTCTCCTCGCGTCGGTGTTCGTCGCGGTCGCGCCTGACTGTTGAGCGAAGCCGCCCTAGCGAGCGTACGGGAAGCCGCCGAAAATCCTCGTATTAGCACCGGGCGTATGTGGCGCTGGTATCAGGCGGTGTGGTGGGGGTCTCGGCCGTCACCAGCGACGAATCGCCCGAGCAGTTCGCGCAGCAGATCTCGCTCCTCCGGCCGTAGGCAGGCAAGCAGTTGCCCACTCACCTTGTTCGCCGTGTCCTCGGCGACGCGCAGCACTTCCCGTCCGGCGGCGGTAAGTCGCACGGCGTTCGCGCGCCGGTCGGCCGCGACGGCGGTTCGCTGGCACAGCCCCCGTTCTTCCAGGTCATCGATGGTGCGCACCATCGATGACTTGTCACTCGCCAATCGCTCGATGAGCTCTCGCTGGCGCACCTGGCCCTCCCTGCGCAGCGTGATGAGGACGCCGAAGTGCCTCCCTTGTATCTCCATGGGTCGCAGCGCGGCGGCAAACGTATCGGCGGCTCTGCGATGCGCCAGCCGCAGCAGCACACCGATCTCGTACCCGGTCGGCTCGCCATCGTCCATCCGGGTAGTTTAAGCCATTGACAAGATAGTCTCAGATGGGATTATCTCAATAGGTACTATTCGGCATAGTCGACGAGATGAGTGCACGTGCGACGGTGGCTGTACCTCCCCTACGGATCACCGTGTCGGTGGCGGCGGTGCTGCTGTTCAACCTGGCGGTATTCGCGGGCCAGTTCCTGTCGGGCAGCTTCGGCGCGCTGCTGACGCACCGGAGAACGCCACGATCGCCGAACCGCTGCTGTCGGGGCTTGGCGGATCCGACTCGACCGGCACGCTGCTCACCAGCCAACGGCCGCTACCTCGACCGTTCACCCGAGCGCTGCGGACGCCCCCCGTGCTCGCGCCGACGCATTCCGAACGCGACCGTCGACTACTACGACATCGTGCAGCGCGCCGTGACGGTGTGGATCCTGCCCGACATGCCGACCGCGATCTGGGGATACAACGGTATCTTCCCTGGGCCGACGATCTCCTCACGCACCGGGCGGATGACCGTGATCCGCCACCGCAACGAGCTGCCCGTTCCGGTGGTTGTGCACCTGCACGGCGGCCATCGGCTCCGACGGCGGCCTGCTGGCAGGGCCGATCACCCGCGACGCCATCGAGATGGCCCCTGCCGAACGCTTCGACGTGATCGTGGACTTCGGCCGCTACCCGGTGGGCCAGCAGGTGACACTCAGGAATGAGTTCGGCAGCGGATCGACCGCCGCGATCATGCGGTTCCGCGTCGGGGCTGGCGAGCGCGACACCACGCGCATCCCCGACCGGCTGGCTATCCTAACGCCGTTGCACTCGCGCAAGGCGGTGACCACCCGCACCATGGTGTTTCGCGACCGCGGCGAGAAGTCGGGTTGGGAGATCAACGGGGGGCCGTTCTCCCCCAGTTACTAAGGAGATCAAAAGTAAGTCGACGCCGACCATGGCTCTACCAGCGGTGTTGACTTACTTTTGGTCGGATTGGTATCTACCGGCACAGTTATGTCAACGCGGCTCCGAGGCTCGGCACCGCCGAGGTCTGGCGGCTGACGTCCGACTTCCACCATCCGATCCACCTGCACCTCGTGCAGTTCCAGGTGCTTTCGCGGGGGCTTTCTGGGCCGGGGCCATACGACCACGGCGACAAGGACGTCATCGACCTTCGGCCCGCCGAGGAAGCGGCCGTGATCGCCAGGTTCGACGATTACCGGGGGCGGTTCGTGTTCCACTGCCACAACCTGGAGCACGAGGACATGGCGATGATGGGGAACTTCGTGACGAGCTGACCGTCGGGAGCATGGCCGTCATCGAAACGTCCGCGGGTACCTCAGCGCCGCACGAATCGGGCGATGCGCTGTATCGCGGGCGTCAGTTCGCGTACTCGCAGCAGGTGCATGGTGCCGAGAATGACCACGCCGCCGACAAGGGTGCCGAGGATCAGCGTCGGCCATGCCATCGCGGCTCGGCTCGCCCCTGGCGCTAGGGCATGCAGCAGCTTGATCACCGCAAGCGTGGCCGCGGCGCCCCATGCCGAGGCGATCACCGTCTTGCCGATCGTGAGCAGTACCGGTCCGTTGTTCAGATGGCCAAGCCGTCGTCGCAGCCAGATCTGGCCCGCGACGGCGCCGACGACATAACCGAACGCGTTGACGAAGGCCAGCCCGTATACGACCTGTTCCGGCGGCAGCAGCACCGGGCACAGGTAGCTCAGCGGAATCCGTACCACCACCATCGTCAACATGATCAGCGTCGGGGTCCTGGCGTCCTTCATCGCGTAGAACACCCTGGTCTGCACCAGCGTGATGGTGTAGGGCAGCAGCCCGAACGCGGTAGCGGTCAGCGTCAGGCCGAGCCGGTTGGCGTCATCGCTGCCCTTACCGATGGTGAACAGCGCTAGCCCGATCTGCGGACCCAGTATCGTCATCAAGCCACTGATCGGACCGAGCATCACCGTCGACATCCGGTTGCCGAACGACAGGTCGTCGATCACCGCGCTGTTATTGCCGTCGGCTGCGTTGCGGCTCATCCTCGGGAGGATGGCGGTGAGCAGCGAGAATCCGATCACCCCGTAGGGCAGCTGCACCAGCAGCCAACTGTTCGCGTAGATCGACACGGTACCGGGGGCGGCTGCGGTGGAGACCCTGTCCACCACCAGCAGCGCGACCTGCGAGATCCCGACGTAGCCGAGCACCCACAGCGCCAGCCCGCCGAACTCCGAAAGGCGCCGGTCCCAGCCCCAGCGCCAGCGGAAGCGGAACCCGCTGCGGTAGAGAGCAGGCACCATCACCACCGCCTGCAACACGATGCCCAACGTGGTGCCGACGCCGAGCACCAGCAGCTTGGCATTGCCCATCTCGACCGGGTTCACCGAGATCTTGCCTGGCACCGCCAGGTACAGCAGGCCGGTCACGATCACGATCACGTTGTTCAGTACCGGAGCCCATACCGTCGGCTTGAACACGTTCTTCGCGTTGAGGATCGCCGAGGTCAAAGCGATCATCGCGTAAAACAGCATCTCGGGCAGCAGCAGGTAGTTGAACGCGGTCACCAGTGAGGGGTCTGCCCTGCCTGTCGAGGCGTCGACGAAGATCTTGGTCAGCACCGGCGCGCCGAGGGTCAGCACGACCGTGGCCAAGCCCATCCAGGCGATCGCCATGGTCATCAGCCGCTGGGTGTACTCCTGACCGCCGTCGCGATCCTCCTTTTGGGCGCGAACCAGCACCGGCACCGCGACCGACGTCAGCACGCCGCCGATGAGGAATTCGTTGATCTTGGTCGGCAGGGTGTTGGCGATGTTGTACGAGTCGAAGACGGAACCGAAACCGAGAATCCACACCAGCACCAACTGCCGGAGGAAACCGGTGATCCTACTGATCAGCGTCGGCAGCACCATCGAGCCGGTCGACTTGGCGATCGAGGGTGCCGCGTTCACCTCGGCGAAGTCGGCCTTCGCCCTGGCGCGGATGTCGGCACGCCTGCGGGCGGTGGCATTGGCAGCGGCCGCCCTTGCGGCCTGCTTGCGTGCCTCGGCGGCGCGCGCGGCCGCGCTGCGTGGGCCGGGCTGCTGTGGTGGGAGCGCGGCTCGTGGCGGCCCGGGCTGCGGCTGACCTGCGGGCCGAGGGGCAGACTGCCGGTTCCACGGTGGTGGCGGCGCACCGTTGGACGCCGGGGCATGCGGGGCATCCCCCGGCGGGTTACGTCGGGGGGCACGGGGAGACGGTGTCCCCTCGTCAGGCCTCGAGTGGCTCACCGCTCGCTCTTGTCCCGTGCATCCAGTCCTGCCTCTCTGTCCGGCACAGTCTGCCGGTTCCCGTCCGCCCGTGCTGCCCGGACGCGGCGGTACACCCGCCGGCCTGACAACAGCAGCAGCAGGCCGAAGGCGGTGCCGGTGATGGCAAGCGTGATCGGGCCATACGTGGTGGATGACAGATGTACCCGCACCGGCGAGCCGAGTGAGGTGATCCCGCTCGGCGTTGTGAGCGCGACATCCACGCTGAACTGGCCCGCGCGAAGTACCTTCGACTTGACGTATACGGTGCGCTGGCTCCTCGCCGGGATCATCTGGTCAGGCACCTGGTTGATCTGCAGGCCTGCCGCCCTGCTCAGCTTGATCTGCACGGTCATACCGACCGGCAGTCCGTTGCTGATCGTGATCGGCACGGGGCTGTCGTTGGATGCCATGGAGATCGTCCTGCCGGGGCTGTCCACCGCGACCTTGCCGGTTATCGCATCGAGTGCGTCGGTGACCTCGTCAACCGCGAGCTGCCCTGCGCCGTCCGGTGCGTTTCGCCAGCTTGCCGAGGTGGCGCGCAGTAGCCCGTCCCTGATCGGCGCGGTGATCGTCGCAGGTTCGATCTGCGCGGCGTCGTCCCTGCTCATCGCCCCGATCAGGTCACGCTGCTTGGCGTTGGCCTTGGCGATCTGGGTGGTGATCGATGGCGAGATCTCGGCGGCGGCGGCCTCTGGCGAGTAGTTCAGCGGGACCGGCGTGCTCGCGGGTGATGCGGCAATGAGCTGGCTGACCGCCCGAGGTACGGCGGCCCCGCTGTCGAACTGCCGTTGCATGGTGGAGAGGAAGGCGCTGAGCTGGTCTTCCGTCACGTTCCACCGGTGCGGTGGCGCGATCAGCGACGGTAGTTGGGCGCCGTCCGCGAACCGGGTGCGGTAGATCATCGCGGCGATCCCGTTCTGTGCCGCGACCCCCGCGACAGTGGAAGCGGGCTCTGACCGCGCGACCTGATCCGTTCCGGAGATCGAGCCGAGGCTGCCATCGCGTGCGGGCAAACCACCCAGTCCAGCCGAGATCAGCGGGTCGAGTCGAATCGCGAGTGCCCGGTGTTGCGATGTGGTTCCGCTCAGCGGCAGCGGGCCACGCTGGTCCGAGTGGCCGAGCACACCGGGATCGGTGAGCACCGTGGTGGTCCCGCTGTCCACCAGGTCCGACAGCGTGCGCTGATCTAGCGTGCCGTCGATCGGCCACACCACGTTCTGCAGCAGCGTGGCGTCGGGTAGCGCGCGGTGGACCACGGAGGTGTCGATCGCCTGCTTCTCGAGGTCCACAACGCCCTGCCTTGCTAGTGCCACCAGGTCGGCGTCGGCGTACGGCAGCGAGATCACGCAGTGGCCCTTGGTGATCCCGCGCAGTTCTGCCAGCCAGGAAATGGCGGCCTCGCCGCCCTTGCCCGCGATGGTGCCCCCGCTCGCGGTGCGCACCCGGTAGCCGCGAGCCATCGTCTCGACGGTGTTCAGCAGGTCGGGATCCACCGCGAAACACAGCGCGTCGAGCACCCCCGGATCACGCTGCGCGGCCAACCGAACCGAATCGAGCAGCCCGTAGAGCCTGCCGCCGGTGGCAAGGGAGCGGGCGAGCCGATCGTCGGAGAACAGCGCATGGCCTCCGCTCGTCGATCGGATGACCCTGGGGTGGTCGTCGGCTATCGGCCACAGCAGCGAGAGCGGCACGGGATGCGAATGGGTAGCCGACATGCCCGGCCCGGTCACAGGTAGTAGCAGGCTGACCGCGGCGAGTCGTGCAGTGCCGCCGTAGTCTGGCCTGCCGTTGACATTGACGAGCAGCGGGTACACCCCGGGCTCACTGATCTGCAGGACGGAGAGCGGCACGCGAAGCCGCAGCGGCACCGTCTGGCCGGGGCGCAGCTCGTCGCTCAGCCGCTGGAACAGTGAATGCGCCCGTTCGGGGTCGCTGGTCCCGGTGAGGGCGGTGCGCAGCTGTGAGGAGCTCTGCACTGGATCGCCGCTCTGCAGCCGCACCTCCACCTCGTGGATATCGCGGTCACCGACATTGGTCACGGTGCCTGTGACGGTGACCTGGGTGGTGCCCGGCTTGACTACCTGCGGCGAGAAGTGATCGATGTTCAGCTGGATCCGGTGCGGGGTGCCGTTGCCTGGCTGCGAGTCGGCGGCGGCGGTACCGGTGAACGGGGATGCGAGCAGCAAAGTCAGCAGCATGGTCGCGACCATGCCGAACAGGCGTTTCACGGGCGGTCGGCCTCCGTGGCGGGGCCGCCATGTTGAGCATCGCCCGAGGCGTCGAGTGTGGTGAGCAGTCGCATCGCCTTGACGACCAGCTTGCGCTCGTCCGGGTACGCCAGGAGGTTGGGCAGTTCGCTCAGCGGCACCCACGCGACCTCTGTGACTTCCACATCCTCGTCGGAGAGCTCACCGGAGAGCCATTCCAACATGAAGTGGTGCACTGTCTTGTGCACCTTCTTGTGGCTGTCCGCGACGAACCAGTAGTCGATGACGCCCAGCGGTCGCAGCACCGTGCATGCCACCCCGGTCTCCTCCTCGACCTCGCGCACCGCGGTCTGCTCGGCGGTCTCACCCTGCTCGATGTGTCCCTTGGGCAGTGACCACAGCAGCGTGTCACGCCGGTCCAGCCTGCCGATGACCGCAGCGCTGGTGTGGTCGGGGTCGAGCGCCAGGCCGCCTGCTGAGGTCTCCTCGACGGTGCGCAGCGTGCGCGGCGATCGGCCACCCCGGCGGGTGCGGTTCCGGCGTGCCGGCTGCCGAGCGCCGGAGCGGCCGGATGACGAAGGCATGCTGCGATGGTAATGCGAGCGGGCCCGATACCCTGTTCCCCCGTGTCGGGAGCAAGCCAGATGAGTCAGGTGCAGCGCACTGCCGTGGTTGAGTTGATGAAGATCGCGCCGGTCGCGGATGAGCTGGCGCAGCGGTTCGCGGCGGCAGGCCATTCGCTGTACCTGGTGGGTGGCAGCGTGCGCGATGCGATGCTCGGGAGGCTGGCGGGCGATGTGGACCTCACTACGGACGCTCGGCCGCAGCAGGTGCTCACGCTGCTGGCGGGTTGGGCCGAGGCGGTGTGGGACACCGGCATCGCGTTCGGCACGGTCGGCGCGGCCAAGCGTGGCGCACAACTGGAGATCACCACCTTCCGTGCCGATTCCTACGATCGTGTGACCCGCAATCCGGAAGTGGAGTTCGGCGACTCCATCGAGGGCGACCTGCTGCGGCGCGACTTCACCGTCAACGCAATGGCTGTCGATTTGTCGACAAAAAAGTTCGTGGATCCGCACGGAGGTATGGACGCGCTGCTGACCAAGAAGCTGGATACTCCCGCCACCCCCGAAGAATCCTTCGCGGACGACCCGCTGCGGATGCTTCGGGCCGCGCGGTTCGTCTCGCAACTCGGCTTCACCCCGTCGCCGAGGGTGGTCACCGCGATGACGGAGATGGCTGCCCAGCTCGGACGCATCACCGCGGAGCGGGTACAGATGGAGCTGTCCAAGCTGCTGACCGGCGCGCAGCCAAGGCGCGGCATCGAGTTGCTCATCGACACCGGGCTAGCCGAGATCGTGCTGCCGGAGGTGCCAGGCATGCGACTCACGATCGACGAACACCATCAGCACAAGGACGTCTACCAGCACTCGCTGACGGTGCTGGAGCAGGCGATCGCCCTTGAGGAGGGCGAGCCCGATCTGGTGCTACGCCTCGCGGCACTTCTTCACGATATCGGCAAGCCGGGGACCAGGCGGTTCGAGGACGGCGGCGGGGTGAGCTTCCACCATCACGAGGTGCTCGGCGCGAAGCTGGTGCGCAAGCGGTTGCGAGCGCTGCGCTACCCCAAGGACGTGATCGCCGACGTCGGTCAGCTCGTCTTCCTGCACCTGCGGTTCCACGGCTATGGCACCGGGGCGTGGACGGACTCCGCGGTGCGTCGCTACGTTACCGACGCCGGGCCCTTGCTGTCCCGGCTACACAAGCTGGTGCGAGCGGACTGCACAACCCGCAACCGCCGGAAGGCGCTCGCGCTGCAACGTACCTATGACGACCTGGAGGAGCGGATCGCCAGGATCGCCGAGCAGGAGGATCTCGCGCGGGTGCGTCCCGACCTGGATGGCAACGCGATCATGGAGATCCTCGGCGTGCCCCCAGGTCCTGTCGTCGGCAAGGCCTGGAAATACCTCAAGGAGCTGCGGCTCGACCGTGGCCCACTTGAGTACGACGACGCGGTGGCTGCACTGCTGACATGGGCAGGCGAACAGGGCATCGAGCGACCGGACAGGTAAGCAGGTTCACCGGCAATTGACCTGACGTTACGGTGCCTGGGGTACGGCACGAACCGCGCCGGGAACAACGAGCGGGGCCCGGTCGTTGAACGCAGTGGTCGGCGCACCACCGTGTCCCCCGGGCCCACATCAGAAGTGCCTTTGTGGAATACCGTTCGGCTGGAACCACATCGCGCCACGCCGCCGAGAGGCGACCGGGTGCGCCGACCTCAACTATTCCCGGACTCTGCCGCGGTGGCACAGCCATTGGTGAGATCATGGCGGTTGTGGAATCCAGCGACGCCACCGTGCCGATCGAGCCCGGGACTTTGCTCGTTGCCGCGCCGAGCCTGCTCGACGAGAATTTCCGCCGCACCGTCGTCTACCTGATCGAGCACCAGGAGTCCGGCACGCTCGGCGTCGTGCTCAATCGGCCGAGTGAGGTAGCGGTGCACGACGTGCTCCCCAGCTGGGGACCGCATGTCAGCAAACCGCAGGCGGTGTTCGTCGGGGGGCCGGTCGAGCAGAAGACGGCGATCTGCCTTGCCGCGCTGCGCACCGGGCAGGACAGCACCACCGTCTACGGCGTGATCGGGGTACGTGGACCTGTCGCGCTTGTCGATCTGGACGCCGATCCCGAATACCTGATCGAGAAGGTGCGTGGCCTGCGGGTCTTCGCGGGTTACGCAGGCTGGGACGCCGGGCAGTTGGACCACGAGATCGAACGCGGCGATTGGTTCGCGGTGCCCGCGCTGCCAAGCGACGTGCTCTCACCTTCCGGGCAGGACCTGTGGGGGCGGGTGCTGCGTCGCCAGGGCATGCCGATGGCGTTGCTGGCTACCCACCCCGGCGACGTCAAGGTCAACTAGTGTCCTGCGCCGGAAATTAGTGGCATGTTCCCGGCGCAGGACACTAGCCGCAGCAAGGGAATCCGCCTGCCGTGCCGAGGGCGTCAGCCGAGTGCCGCGGCCGCGCAGGCCGCGGAGCCGCAGGCGCAGCCTCCGCAGCCGGACGCCTCGGGTGCCGGGTCCGCTGCTGGCATCGTGGCGGCGACGCGGTGGCCATGTAGCCCGCCTGCCACGCTGATCGAAACCATCCCGACGAGGGCGATGACGCAGGTCAAAAT
>JBOHEL010000136.1:0-10384 GCA_050700995.1 Sciscionella sp.
CTTCAAGATTCCTGGCGGAACGCCGTCAAGCCCGTCCTTCGCGGCGACCCTGCCCGCCGTGCCAGCGAACCTGCGCAAGCAGCTCAAGGGTGCGCCGATGCCCGCACCACGTGCCATCCTGGCGGCGGCAGTCGAGGGTGCGCAAGTGGACATCGACACCGCGCTGCGGATCGAATCCCGGTACCTCACGGAGCTGGTCACCGGCCAGGTAGCCAAGAACATGATCAAGGCTTTCTTCTTCGACCTGCAGCACATCAACTCCGGCGGCAGCCGGCCAGACGGCTACGACAAGCACACCGCGAAGAAGGTCGTCGTGCTCGGCGCGGGCATGATGGGCGCGGCGATCGGGTACGTCTGCGCCAAGGCCGGTATCGAGGTAGTGCTCAAGGACGTCACCATCGAGGCGGCCGAGAAGGGCAAGGCCCACGCGGCGAAGCTGGAGGAGAAGGCGCTCTCCAGGGGCAAGACCACCCAGCAGCGCTCCGACGCTCTGCTGGCGCTGATCACCCCGACTGCGGACCCGAACGACGCGGCAGGCGCCGATCTGGTGATTGAGGCCGTGTTCGAGAGCCAGGAGCTCAAGCACAAGGTGTTCGCCGAGATCGAGCCGGTCATCGCGCCGGACGCGGTGCTCGGTTCGAACACCTCGACGCTGCCTATCACCGGGCTCGCCGAGGGGGTGTCGCGGCAGGAGGACTTCATCGGGCTGCACTTCTTCTCGCCGGTCGAGAAGATGCCGCTGTTGGAGATCATCCGCGGCGAGAAGACCTCCGACGCCACCCTGGCCAAGGCGATCGACATCGCACAGCAGATCCGCAAGACGCCGATCGTGGTGCAGGACTCCCGAGGGTTCTTCACCAGCCGCGTGATCGGGACCTTCCTGAACGAAGCCGTCGCCGCGCTGGGTGAGGGTGTCGAGCCTGCATCCATCGAGCAGGCGGGTGCGCAGGCTGGTTACCCTGCTCCGCCACTGCAGTTGATGGACGAGCTGACCTTCACCCTGCCGCGCAAGATCAGGCAGGAGTCCAAGGCGGCCATGGAGGCTGCCGGTGGCACCTGGCAAGAACATCCCTCGGAGCCGGTGCTCGACCGCATGATCGACGAGTACGACCGCAAGGGGCGCTCGAGCGGCGCCGGGTTCTACGAATACGACGAGAACGGCAAGCGCACCGGACTCTGGCCGGGTCTGCGTGACGCGTTCGCTTCGGGGAGTGCCGACATGCCGCTGATCGACGTGCAGGAGCGGATGCTGTTCGCCGAGGCGCTGGAAACCGTGAAGTGCTTCGACGAGGGTGTGCTCACCTCGATCCCCGACGCCAACATCGGCTCGATCATGGGGATCGGGTTCCCGCCGTGGACCGGCGGCGTGATCCAGTACATCAACGGCTACCAGGGCGGCCTGCGGGGCTTTGTCACCCGCGCCCGCGAACTGGCGCAGCGCTACGGCGACCGTTTCACCCCACCCCAGTCTCTGGTAGACAAGGCCAACAACGGCGAGACCTTCGACTAACCCACCCGTGAGCACTTTCCGGTGCTATGACACCGAAAAGTGCTCACGGGTGTTGAGCTGCGGAAAGGTTGCTGATGGAGGATTTGGTGTCGCTGCGGGTTGAGCGCGGCGATCACGTGGCCGAGGTGACGTTGCTTGGGCCAGGCAAGGGCAATGCGATGGGCCCGGATTTCTGGCGTGAGCTGCCGCTGGTGTTCCGTGCGCTGGACGCCGATCCCGAGGTGCGTGCGGTGGTGCTCACCGGCAGCGGCAAGCACTTCTCCTACGGGCTTGACCTGCCCGCGATGGCACCCACGTTTGGAGAATTGCTCGGCGACCGGGCGCTGGCCGCCCCTCGTACCACGTTCCGTGACCAGCTTCGCGCGTTGCAGTCCAGTGTGGACAGTGTCGCGGAGTGCCGGAAACCGGTGGTTGCCGCGATATCCGGTTGGTGCATCGGTGGCGGTGTCGACGTGATCGCGGCCGCCGATGTGCGACTGGCCAGTGTGGAAGCGAAGTTCAGCGTCCGCGAGGTGCGGGTTGCCATGGTCGCCGATCTCGGTAGCCTGCAACGGCTCTCCGGGATCATCGGTGAGGGGCACTTGCGGGAGCTGGCGTTCACCGGACGGGATATCGACGCGGAGCGGGCAGCTCGCATCGGACTCGTCAACGACGTGTATCCCGACAACGCGGCGCTGCTCGGCGCGGCGAGGGAACTGGCTGCCGGAATCGCGGCCAACCCGCCGCTGGTCGTGCAGGGCGTGAAGGACGTACTGGACTCGGCGCGCGCGCCGCGCATCGAGGCCGGGCTGCGTTACGTGGCCGCGTGGAACTCCGCATTCCTGCCGAGCGAGGACCTCGGCGAGGCGATCGGCGCGTTCGCCGAGAAACGCCCACCGAAGTTCACCGGACAGTAGTCCGGGGTACCACGGCAACAAGCCATCCACGCTGGCGTGGTTCACATCTAGTGTCCTGCGGGTCACAGCGGGTCGATCTCGGTGAGTCCGCCGTCCAGCTCGATCCAGCGGGTGGCCCCGGTGGTCCGCAGGAACGGCACGTCGTGGCTGGCAACGATCAGCGCGCCATGGTAGGACGCCAGCGCGTCGGTCAGCCTGCGGGTGCTCGCCATGTCGAGGTTGTTGGTGGGCTCGTCCAGCATCAGCAGCTGCGGCGCGGGCTCGGCAAGCAGCAGCGCCGCGAGCGTGGCGCGGAACCGCTCCCCACCGGAGAGTGTGCCCGCTATGGCATCCGCGCGGTCGCCGCGCAAGAGGAACCGCGCCAACCGTGCCCTGATCGCGTTGTCATCCGCGTCAGGGGCGAAGCGGGACACGTTCTGTGCCACCGAGAGTGCGTCGTCAAGGACATCCAGTCGTTGCGGCAGCAAGCGCGCCGCAACACCGAGGCGAACCTGTCCGGTCACCGGCTGCAGCGCACCGGCGATGGTGCGCAGTAGCGTCGTCTTGCCCGCACCGTTGGCGCCGACAAGCGCGATCCGCTCCGGACCTCGCACATCGAGCGTCACCATAGGGCCGTAACGCAGTCGCACGTCCGAGAGCGCCACCACCGTCCGACGCGCGGGCACCGAGGTCCGCGGCAGGTCGATGCGGATCTCGTCGTCGTCCCGCACGGCGTCCTCGGCGTCGGTGAGCCGATCCCGCGCCTGGCCCAGCTTCTCGGCGTGCATGATGCGGTGCTTGCCCGCGGACACCTGGGCCTGCCGCTTGCGTGCGCCCATCACGATCTTGGGCTCGCGCTTGCTTTCCGACATCTTCTGCCCGTAGCGCTGCCTGCGGTCCAGTTTGATGCGCGCCTCGGCAAGTTCGCGCCGCTGCCGTTTCACGTCGGACTCGGCGGCGCGCACCATCCGCTGCGCCGCTTCCTGCTCGACAGCGACCGCCCGCTGGTACGCGCTCAGGTTCCCGCCGTACCAGCGGACCTCGCCATCTCGCAGCTCGGCGATCTGCTCGACCAGTTCCAGCAGTTCCCGGTCGTGGCTGACGATCACCAGCACACCCCGCCAGGAAGCGACCGCGTCGTAGAGCCGCTGCCGCGCGCGCAGATCGAGATTGTTGGTCGGCTCGTCGAGCAACAGCACATCCGGCCGCCGCAACAACTGCGCCGCCAGCCCGAGCAGGATGGACTCGCCGCCGGACAGCTCGCCGACGAGCCGATCGAGCGCGATATCGGCCATGCCCAGCCGGTCGAGCGTCGCGAGGGCTCGCTCGGTGACGTCCCAATCCTCGCCGAGGACGGTGAAGTTCTCCACGGAGGCGTCGCCAGCTTCGATCGCGGCCAGTGCCGCCCTGGTGTCCGCGATGCCGAGCACCCGCTCGACTGAAAGCTCGGAACGCAGTGTGAGGTGCTGCGGCAGGTAGCCGAGGCGACCAGGAGCCTTGACCGAGCCACGGGTTGCCGTCAGCTCGCCCGCGATCAGCCGCAGCAGGGTAGATTTCCCTGAGCCGTTGGCGCCGATCAGGCCGGTGCGGCCCGGCCCGACCACGAGGTCGAGACCGTCGAGCACGATTCGGCCGTCGGGCCAGGCGAAAGCGAGGTCGGAACAGACGATGGGGTAGACATTGGGGTAGATAAGGCCGTCTCCTACTGAGGTCGAGCGCGTGCCTGCTGGCAAGCGCGGTGTCTGCTGACCTCAGATGAGCACTGCCTACTCCTCCCGGGAAGCTGCGTAGGCACACCAAGGTAGCCGACCTGCCCGCACTGGCGCGAGCGCATTTCAGCTGCACCTGAGAGGGCGCGGCTCGCTCCGCCCAGCAGCTTCCTTCCCTGACATGCCCTAGCCTCGCGGTATGCCAAGAACCAGCCGCGCAGAGAGCCAGGAGCGCACCCGGCTACGACTTGTCAGTACCGCGCGGACGATGTTCCTGCAGGACGGCTACGCCGTCACTTCGTTGGAGAAAGTCGCGGAGACCGCGGGATTCTCCAAAGGAGCCGTCTACTCCAACTTTCGCAACAAGGACGAGCTGTGTTTCGCCGTGCTTGAGGACATCTACGCCGGTGAGATCGCCGAGATCACCGAGATGTTCACCAGCGCGGACACCGTCGACGAGGGCCTGGCGACGTTCGAACGCTGGGCGCAGCGGATGATCGGCGCGGAGGGCAGGACCGTGCTCGCCGTGGAGTACGCGGTGCGGGTTCGGCACTCGGAACCGATGCGCGCTCAGCTCGCCGCACTTGACGAGCGGATGGCCGGGGTGATCGCCACGCTCATCACCGATCGGTGCGCGGCGCTAGGGATCACGCCGCTGCTGCCCGCCCGACGGCTCGCCGCCGCCTTGCTCAACCTCGGGCTCGGGATCGCGGTGCAGCGCATGGTGGACCCGCAGCTGTCCGTTCGGGTGCTCACCGACACGATGCGGGCGCTGCTGCAGGTGCCGCGCACGTAGCGGTGGCGTGCACCCGAGGTCCCCGCGGGGGCACATTCACGGGTCTTCCTGGCAAACTTCACGCCGGGCGGACGATGGTTCTCTATTCTGGAGCGCATGGGGTCGGCAGGGGAGTCGAGAGCAGGTGTGGCGACACGCCTCCTGCACGGCGTCGCGGGCCGCGCAGTACTGGTCGTGCTGCTCGTCGCGGGCCTGGCGGTCGGCGGTTGGTTCGTCGTGTCGCAGCAGCGGGACGCCGCCGCGACCGGCGCGGGCCCGCCGCCACCGGTCCGGACCGTCGACGGGTTGCCGCCGGTCGCGATGGCCGCCGCTCCCGCGAACCTGCAGACCCCCGTGCAGCCGCAGACCGGGCTGAGCCAGTGGGCCGCCCCTATCGCGGCGAAGACGGGCATCCCGGCGCGGGCGCTGGCGGGATACGCCAAGGCCGAGGTTTGGCTGCGCAGGGATGAGCCGGAGTGTCACCTCTCGTGGGTGACTCTGGCCGGGATCGGTTCCGTGGCGTCCGACCACGGACGTAGCAACGGCGACCATCTCGGCGCCGACGGTACGGAGGCCACCCCGCTCGGCACGGTGCCGGTGCAGGGCGCCGATGGCGGGCACTCGGTTGTGCAGGGCAGCGGACCGATGCAGCTGCCTGATTCGTTGTGGCGCGACTACCGCTCCCCCGCGAGTGGTGGCGGGGCAGCCGACCCGCAGAACGTCGACGACGCGGCGCTCACCGCTGGGCGGGCGTTGTGCGCACACGGCAGGGATCTCGCCACAGGGAACGGCTGGTGGGAGGGCATCCGCTCACTGCGTGACTCCGATCTCTACCTGGAACGGGTGCTTGCCACCGCCGACCTCTACGGCACGCTCGCCGACAGCGCTTCGGCGGTGCCGGCAGCCGCGGTCGAGGCGGTGCGGTTCGCGATCGCGCAGCTCGGGCTGCCCTATGTGTGGGGTGGCAACGGCCCTGGCCACGGTCAGCAAGGCTTCGACTGCTCCGGCTTGACCACCGCTTCCTACGCCGACGCGGGCGTACACCTGCTGCGAACCGCCGACTCGCAGTTCCATTCTCTGCCCGCGGTGTCAGGCGATCAGCAGCCGCGGCTCGGGGATCTAGTTTTCTACGGCAACCCGAGCGTGTTCATTCACCACGTCGGCATCTATATCGGCAACGGCCAGATGATCAATGCCCCAGATTTCGGCATGGCCGTGCAGGTGGGCGCGGTCCGGCATGCTGGCGACGACTACGCCGGAGCGGCCAGACCGGTTGGTTAGGCCCATGTGCAGTCTCCGCGCGTCCGCATCTGCCAAGCAGTGGTCATGGTCGTGTGGCTGCCGCGGCCTCGGTGCAGGGCAGGAACCGAGTAGCCCGCCGTAGCGCGGCCCGTCGTCAGCTTCTGCAGAAACACTCCGATCGCGCCGACGGCCTTGCCGGTCTCGGCATCGGCGATGGCAAAGGTCAGCTTGCCTGAGGTGGGCGCGCTGCGTCGCGGAGCACTCACGCGCTTGTGCCGCTGACTCGGCGGTCATGGTCGAGATGTGTGGTGATGCTCCGAGTCGCCGCGGCGGTATCCTCAGTCAAAGTAATGTTCCTCCCGCGCCCGTACGACCGCAGGAGCTTGAGATGTTCTCAAACGTCAGCGCGAGCCCTGCCGAGATCGCGCTGACGCGCGCGGGCGACACCATGGTGCGGCACGCGGACGTGGTCATGGATCGCGCGTTCACCGTCGACGGACGGCTCGACACGGTATGGCCGTGGCTGCTCCAGCTCGGCAAACGGCGCGCGGGCTGGTACTTGCCATGGAAAATCGAACGGGTCTTACCGCCGTCGCGTCGCGCGGCTCGGGTTATCAACCCTGCGTGGCAGAATCTGAGGGTCGGCGACGTCATACCCGACTACGGCGGCCGAAACGAGACCTTCGAGGTCGTGGAGATCAGCGCTCCGACCACGCTGGTCTACCAATCACGTCGCGGCCGGACTGTCCTTACCTGGTCGATCACGCTAGAGCAACTAAATAGCGGAAACCGGGTGGACCGAACCCGCGTCCTCCTTCGCCTCAGGCTCGCCCCTGTGCGCCACAAGCTGCTTGCCAAGACCGTAGGCGAACTGATCGACCTGCTGACCGTGGCGGGCATGGCGGCCGGCCTACGAGAACGGTCAAACGACACGGCTTCGGTCACAAGCTAGTGATCGGCGCCGGACACGCCGTAGCCACCCGCACGGAGCCCACTGAGTTGGTCGCTTATCGGCCGGTTGGGGTGATGAGGCCGGTTTCGTAGGCGGCGATGACGAGTTGGGCGCGGTCGTGGGCGTCGAGTTTTGTCATGATGCGGCTGACATGGGTTTTCGCGGTGAGTGGGCTGAGGTGGAGTTGGGTGGCGATGTCGTCGTTGGACAGCCCGGATCCGATGAGGATGAGCACTTGGCGTTCCCGTTCGGTGAGTACGTCGATCGACATTGAGCCGGTGGTCGTGTGGGGGCGGTTGGCGATGTCGGCGATGAGCCGCCGCGTGATACGTGGGGACAGTAAGGCGTCACCTGCGGCGACGACGCGTACGGCGTTCAGCAGGTCGGCGGGTTCGGTGTCTTTGACAAGGAACCCGGCCGCACCCGCGCGGAGCGCTTGGTAGACGTAGTCGTCGGCTTCGTAGGTCGTGAGGATCAGCACGCGGACACCGGCGAGGTCGTCGTCGGCCGCGATGCGCCTGGTGGCTTCGAGACCGTCCATACCGGGCATGCGGATGTCCATCAGTACCACGTCGGCGCGGCTGCTGGTGGCCAGTTCCAGGGCTTTGGCGCCGTCGCTGGCTTCGCCGACGACTTCGATGTCGTCGGCGAAGTCCAGCAACATCCGGAATCCGGCGCGGATGAGAGCTTGGTCGTCGGCGAGTAGGACACGGATCATGGTGCTCCGGTGGGTAGCTGGGCGAGTACCCGGAAGCCGCCGTGCGTGGCGGGGCCGGTCGTGAGCGTGCCGCCGATGGCGGTGGCACGCTCGGTCATCCCTCGCAGGCCGTGCCCCGACCCGTCGCCGGTGGCAGTGGTGTCGGGGCCTGGCCCGGTGTCGGTGACGTCGATGCACAGCTGATCGTCGTGGAAGTGCAGGGCGACAGTAGCGGTGGCTGGTGCGGCGTGGCGAATACAGTTGGTCAACGATTCCTGGATGATGCGGTAGGCCGCGAGGTCGACCGTCACCGACAGTGCTCGCACCGTTCCGGTGGTCCGCACCACGGTGGGCAGTCCCGCCGCCGACACCGTGTCGACCAGGGTGTCCAGTGTGGCGAGACCTGGTAAGGGCTGGGCTGCCTCCGCCTCGTCGGCCTGCCGGAGCACGGCAAGAATGGCGCGCAACTCACCGAGACCGCGCTTGCTGGCGGTTTTGATCGCTCGCAGCGCGGTATCGGCCTGTTCGGGCAGGCCGGCTGTGACGTGCGAGGCTGCGCCGGCCTGCACGTTGATGGTGGCCATGGTGTGTGCGACAACATCGTGCAATTCGCGGGCGATGCGCAGTCGCTCGGCATCCACCGCGCGTCGCGCGTCGTCCTCCTTGGTGCGTTCGGCCAGTTCGGCGCGTGCCGCGAGTGCGCCGATGTACGCGCGACGGTTGGCGATGGCCAACCCGGCGAACACCGCTGCCGCCATTAGCACAGGTAGCACCGTGAACGTTCCACCGAAGGTGCCGAGCGGGTTGGCTATCGCGGTCACCGTACCCAGCGCCACGAGCGTGACGAGACCAGCCAGCAGCGTGTGGCGCGCGGGTGCGGCGAGCGCGATCGTGTACAGCGCGACGGCCGGAGCTAGCAACGCGGCGCCGTTGACATAGCCCAGCGAGGTATACCCGACAACTGTCGCCACCGAAACGGCGAGCACCGCCAGCGGATAGCGGCGGCGCCAGCCCAGCACCAGGGCGGCGACGCCAACGAGCAGGTACGCCGACCACGGCGCGGCCGGGGTGAGATGACCCTGCACCACCCGATCGCTGTGCTGGATGGGGTAGGACTCCCCGATCGACCCGCCCACCGTCAGCAGGATCAGCAACACCACGAGTAGCGCATCAGTTAGCTGCGGGGGCAGTCGCCGCCGCCGTTGAGCCTGCGAGGCCACGGTCACGACGAGAGCCTAAGCGCGCTGACCGTGCCGCGGCGTCCGCCAGCAGTAGACCACCCGCATACGCCCCCTGGAGTAGCCCCGCGACCGGGCTACCGCGCCAGGTGCAGTGTGCTGCCCTCAGGCGTGGAACGGCAACTGTCACCGCGAGCGGGACGACCACACACCGCAACTCCGGCAGGCTTTGCCAGGCCCGGACCACCGATCCACATCGGAGTACCACCATGAATGATCCAGCCATCGTCACGACCACCCGCACCACCACGGTGGTGGATCCGGCCGGGTTGATCCGGCTGGGGATCCTCGCCCTCCCACTGGGGTCCGCGCTGAAGCTCGTCGGCAACCTTGGCACCTTCAACAGCGTCGGATATGGCATTCCCGCCGCTACAGAGGCCGCAACGGCCGCAGGCCCCGCGTTCTTCATCGGCGAACTGATCGGCAGCATCGTTCCGGTGCTGCTCAGTGTGTTCGGCACCTTCGCGCTGTTCGGCTATCTCGCACCCCATGCCGGGCGCCGCATCCTGGTTGCCGCGCTTGCCTGCTCCGCCGTCGGCGCCGGGCTGACCCTCGCCGCCCTCGGTGTCATCAACTACGCAATACCGGCGCTTGCCAGTGCCTATCAAGCTGGCCACCCCTACGCCATGGTCATCGCGGACGGTTTCCTGACATGGCCACGGGGCGCGGTCCTCTACCCCGCTGCGCTCTACCCCATCGGCATCATCCTGTTCTGCCTCGCGCTCTGGCGTGCCACCGCTCTCTCGCGGATCGCGATCGCCATGGTCGCGGTGTCCAGCGTGCTGATCGCGATACCGTTCCCGCTGCACTCGCTGCGACTTGGCGGCGGGGTGGTCGGGCTCGTTGCGGGAGTGTGGGTCGCACTGGCCATCCGTCGCGACCTCAACGCGGCAGGGAGGTAGTAATCCGCACCGTCGAACCGACCCGACCAGCGGCCACCCGGCCGCGCGGGCCACTGCTTATGACCGCAGTGATCGCGGCCATCGGCGGTGTCGGGATCTACGCGGCGGCGTTGCCCGCGCAGTTGGGACAGTCGCTGCCCTATGCGATCGCCTTCGGCACGCTTGCGATCGCCCAGCTCGCGACTGTCGCGTTCTTGGTCACCAAACCCACCCGGCGTCGGGCGCTGTGGGCAGCGGCACCTGCCGTCGTTGTCCTCGTGCTGTGGGTAGTGCGGATCCTCGGCGTGCTGCCTGATCCGGACCCATGGCAGCCAGTCAACGCTGTAATCGGCATCACCAGCGATGTGTGCGTCGCGCTGCATGCCATCGCGATCCTCGGATTGGCAGCCGTCGCCATCCGCCACCCGCGTTCGCGCCGCTCGAACAGTCGCCGGTTGCTCAGCTGGGCAGTGCACCCCAGTCATGCTGGTGGTCGTCCTCGGCA
>JBOHEL010000137.1:0-10327 GCA_050700995.1 Sciscionella sp.
CAGGCCGGTCGGCGGTACGCCCGCAGTGGCGGCTGGGTGGTCGTCAAGAGCCACCTCGGCTCGACGGCGTCGGTGGCGTGGGAGGCGCGGCAGGAAGGGCTGCCAGTATCCGGTTCGGTGACGCTCAACGACATCGGGGGCGGCCTCGCGGTCCGTGCCATGCGCCAGGCAACCTACCAACACGGCGACGACGGCCCGGCCAGGCTGCTGGTGTACCTGCCGACGCTGGTCGACGCATGCCACCCCACCATGCACGGCCGGGTGCCGTTCCACCCGCTGCTCGATAGTGCTGAGCCGCGCGGGATCCGGGTGAGCGACGAGTCGGGACGGCTGATCCCCGTGGTGCGCGAGATCCTGCGCGCGTCCAGTGACCTGCCGGTCGTCATCGCGACCGGGCACACAAACCGCGAGGAGACACTGCGTGTTGTGGATGCGGCGGTCGCCTGCGGGCTCGACCGGCTGCTCCTGACCCACCCCACGCACCCGATGTGCGGGCTCACCCCGCAGGACGTGGCATCGCTCGCGCATGTTCCGCAGGTGTACATGGAGCTCACCGCACTGACTCGGCTACTGGGCCATCACGACGGGGCCAGCTTCGCCGAGGTCATCGGGTCCCACCCGAGGGTGGTATTCAGCTCCGACCTCGGCCAGCCCGATCAGCCCGATATCGGCGAGTGGCTCGACCTCAGCGCTGGCTGGTTCGCCGAGGCAGGAATTGCGGCTGGCCAGATCGCCCGCATCACTCTGGAAGATCCGAGGTGCCTGCTGTCCATCTGAGAAGCACGCAGAAATCCGATAACCGAGTATGAGAAGGACGCATCATGCCGTTGATCCATGTCAACCAGACCCCAGGTCAGACGACCGAGCAGAAAATCGCCCTCGTGCGCGAGCTGACCGAGGCCTACGTGCGCGCCACCGGCGGCAAGAAGGAATCGGTTTGGGTCACGATCCAGGAAACCTCCAAGGACGACTGGGGCATTGCGGGCGAAACGCTTACCGAGCGCACCGCCCGAGCTAGGTAGTCCTCGGCGTTTCCCCTGCGGCGGGGCCCGGCGCGTCCGGGTCCTGGCGCAGGCCACGGGACACCTGACACTCGATAGGCCATTGGCGGGCCCGCGCGATCTCACGAACCGTCCGCGCGTGACTACCGTGCTGCGGGGTGGCGACTCCCAGGCGCTCATACGGTACGAGCTCCTCGGCGATGCGATGCCAGACCAGTTGCGGGTCGGCGTCGACAGCGGCTTCCGGCCGGAGCGCCACGAGGTCGGGAACCGATCGCAGTTGGTGGGTGAACAGCACGTGCCGGTCGCTGTCCGCGCTGTGCAGGTCGGGCACCCAGCCCAGCGCGCGCAACTCGGCCAGCAGACCCTTGGCGTATCCGGGCGCGCGCCGGTTGTCGAACCACAGCAGTCGCTGATCGCGGAGGTCGTGCCAAGTCAGCGGGCCCTGCGTCGCCAGCGGGTGCTCAATGTGGGTCACTACCCCGAGCGTTTGTTCGCTCGCCGTGGCGATTACGAGGTCGGGCTCCGCGACGGGCAGCCGCACAATGCCGAGCTCCAGGTCGCCGTGCCTGAGAAGTTCGATCTGCCTGCTTGAGGTTTCCGAACAAAACAGTATTTCACTGGGTTGCCGCAGCGGCGAGGCTGCGGCAACTGCGGCGATCGAGCTTTCGATTTCGGTCAGCAGCGTTGGCAGCACTCCCGCGCAGACTCCGACCCGAACAACCGTTGGTGCGGTACCGGCCTCGGACATTGCCGTTCTGAGTTGTTCCAGGCATTTTTCTGCTCCGCTACGGAACACCTCGCCCGCCGGGGTGAGTGCGACGCCGCGCGGATTACGCACGAACAGCTTGATGCCCACCCTGCGTTCCAGCCGTTTGATGAGCTGGCTCAGGCTCGGTTGCCTGATGTGCAGTTCCTCCGACGCAGCCGATATTTTGCCTGCTTTAGCAACAGTGAGAAAATACCGCAAATGCCGCATTTCCAAACCGTCCAGCTCTTCCATGGCGAACCCCCACACACTCGTGACATAGCTTACGCCCTATGTTAACCATGCTGGTTGAAGTCTTCGACACGGCGATCCCCGCTCTCTAGCCTGATCGTGACCATGGCGTTTCACGCGCCGCTCCGGTTGTGACCGAAGGAATTCGCATGTCCTCGCAAGTGAGGCCCGACCTGCCCGCCTCCGACACCGTGACCGAAGCGCCATCGGTGCCACGCCTGCCGCGGCCGCGTGCTGGTGTCGCCTTCGGCGTCGTCGCAGCGGCGATCACCCTCGCGTTGGCCGCCAGCGGGACGCCATCGCCGTTGTACGTCGACTACCAGGCGCGCTGGCACTTCTCGGCCACCACCCTGACGGCCGTCTACGCGATGTACGCGGGGGGCGTGATCATCACGCTGCTGTTCGCCGGTGGCCTGTCCGATCGGGTCGGCCGCAGGCCGGTACTGCTCGGTAGCGTCCTGGCGTTGATCGCCAGCCTGGTCATGTTCCTGTGCGCCACCAGCATCGCGTGGCTGTACGCGGCGCGGCTGCTGCAGGGCCTCGCCACCGGCGTGTTCACCGGCGCGGCCGGGGCGGCGCTCACCGAGCTGCATCCTCGCCGCGACGGCGGTATCGCGGCTGTGGTCTACAGCATGTCGACGTCGATCGGGACCGCCGCGGGGGCGGTGATTGCCGGCGCCCTCGCGCAATGGGTGCCGTGGCCGCTGCGCACCCCGTTCCTGTTGTTGATGGTTGTCGCCATCGTGGTGCTGGCAGGCATCGCGCTGTGGGTCCCGGAGACGGTGCCACGGCGCAGGAAGGTGAGGCTGCGCGCGCTCATCCAATCGCGGCGCATCACCGTTCCACCTCACATGCGCAAGCAGTTCGTGATCGGTTGTCTCGGTGTGGTCGCCGCGTGGTCGGTGGGCGGGTTATATCTCGCGCTGGGAGGCAGCCTCGCCAAGGAACTGCTGCACGTCGACAACCACCTCGTCGCGGGGTTGGTGATCCTGACCGTCCAGGGTGTCGGCGGGGTCATTCCACTCGCGTTCACCAGGGTTTCTGGCAGAATCGCGTCAGCCATGGGTTGTGTGGCGCTGATCGTGGGCATGGGCGTCGTGGTGCTGGCGGTGCTACTGCCGAACGCCCCACTGTTCCTGGTGGGCGATGTCGTCACGGGTGTCGGGTTCGGCCTCGCTTTCATGGGCGGAACGCGCATCGTGACCCAGGCTTCGCCCGAGGACAAGCGCGGCCAGGTGCTCGCGGCATTCTTCGTCGTCGCCTATCTGGCGATTTCAGTCCCGGCCATCGGCGCGGGAATGATAGCCACCCACATTGGCCTGGAAAGAACGTTCTACCTGTTCGCCGGAATCACGTCCGCGTTCGCCCTGGTCACCACGGTCCGCACCATGGCATGGCGTGAGGACGACCCGCACGCCTGAAACCGCTTGCGCCGCGCGCTCGGCAGTGGCGGCTTCGGTGGACTGTAGGCGCAGTGCTTCGGGGCTCAGCGGCGGTCGTAGATATCGTGCAAACCGCGCAGTGCTCGTTCGGCACTGCTGCGCAGTTGCTCATCTCCGCACCTTCACCTTCACCCTCGCTCAACGCGCCGCCACCGCCGTCCCGGCGGCGCCATTGCGCATTGACCCAGTTCCCCAGCTCCAAGCAGCCGCAGGGCCCCGCACTGGTGCTGCCCCACCCTGGTGTTGCCGGGCGCGGCGTTGACGGCGATGGTGCGGGAACTGCGCACCAGTTGAGCATCCGGACACATCCCAGATGCACCAGCAGCCGCAGCGGTTACGCTTGGTTGTCTCGTGACCGTGCCTAGCCAGGCCATAACCGCCATCGGGGATCGTGTGACTGACATGCCGACGGGTACCTCCGCTGAGGGCGCCTTCGAGGGCAGCTTCCGGGTGGACGCCCTGGACCCAGTGCTGGCCGACTCCGTGCGCGGCGGGCTGGCGCGGGTCGAGACGCTGCTGCGGGAGGCCGTCGCAAGCGATATCGACCTGATAGCCAGCACCGCATTGCACCTGGTAGAGGCGGGTGGCAAGCGGTTTCGCCCGCTTTTCACGCTGCTGGCGGCCCAGTTCGGTGACCCCGCGCGGCAAGAGGTCATCACCGCGGCCGCCGCCGTCGAACTGGTGCACCTTGCCACGCTGTACCACGACGATGTGATGGACGAGGCGACGATCCGGCGCGGCGCGGTAAGCGCGAACGCCCGCTGGGACAACACCATCGCCATCCTCACCGGTGATTACCTCTTCGCGCACGCCTCCCGGCTGGTCGCCGACCTCGGCACCGACGCCGCGCGAATCATCGCGGAGACGTTCGCGGTGCTGGTCACCGGCCAGATGCGGGAGACGATCGGCCCGGCGGACGGGGCAGACGAGGTGGCGCACTACCTGTCGGTGATCGGGCAGAAGACCGGCTCGCTGATCGCCACCGCCGGCCGCTACGGCGGCATGTGCTCCGGCGCGGAGGAGCCGCATATCGCCGCCCTGCGGGAGTACGGCGAGGTCATCGGCACCGCGTTCCAGATCTCCGATGACATCATCGACATCGCCTCACCCGCGCAGGACTCCGGCAAGACGCCAGGAACCGACCTACGGGAGGGCGTCCGCACGCTGCCGATGCTCTACGCGCTCGCTGGGCCGGAACTCTCACACGACGCGGACGCCGCCAGGCTGCGGGCGCTGCTCGCGAAGCCGATTCAGGAAGACGAGCTGGTGGCGGAGGCGCTAACGCTGCTGCGCGAGTCGAGTGGCATACGCCAAGCGATGGATACGTTGATCAGCTACGCGGATCGGGCCCGCGGCGCGCTGGTGGCGCTGCCGGACTCGCCAGCCCGTGACGCACTGCGCTCGCTCGCTGACTACGTAGTCGCCCGTACCGGATGATTCGCGCTTATAACGGACATGGTGCGGCCGTTCAGCCCGAGCGGCGCTACCCAGGGTGGGCATGGCTGCCGGTGATCTTCGCCGGTGCCGACCATCGGAGCCGCTTCGTGCGGTAGTTTCAACTACCGATGTCGGGTCCTCGCGGGTAACAGTCAGTAGAAGGGACGTCCCGCAATGTCGCTCTTCGGAAACGTGTGGCTCTATAGCGCGGTTGCCTTCGTGCTTGGGGTGCTGCTCACCTGGTTGTTCTGGGTGCTGCCGTTGCAGAAGCGGCTCAGAGCGATGCGCCGGGAAGCCGCTGCCCTGCGGTCGGCCGCCGTCGCGCAGCGCGACGACGAGGTCAAGGAGCGTCACACCGGTGCGGGCACCGTCGTGGCGGCCGGTGGTGCGGGCCTTGCGGCCGTCGGGATCGGTGGGCTGTTCGCAGAGTCTCGCGCCCACGACCGGAGCCTGCTCGACGGCGACGCGATCCACGACGACGAGGATCCGAACCACAGCGGTGAGGACGTACCGGAAAGCGCGGACGCGCAGGACGGAGCGGACGTCCACGAGACGGTGCACGAGCGCGGGCTGGCATCGGCGTCGGACCCGCATAACGGGTCCTGGGAGACAAGCGTGTTCGCTCCCATCACCGATCACCCCGAGCTCGATGATCGCGACGCGCGCGAAGGCCGCGTGTTCGATCGCGAGGAACCGGAACCTGTGGACGGTGCCGGCGGCGACCACCCGAGCTGGAACCCGTCGCGCCTCGGCGAGCCAGCGGTCGGCGAGCCCGCGGTTGGCGAGCCCGCGGTTGGCGAGCGCCGCGACGAAGAGCCAGGCAGCGACGAGCACGAGGGCCACGCCGAACCCGAGTCCCAGGTGACGCAGGACCTTCCGTTGGCCGATCCCACCACGCAGATGTTCACCCCGGTCGTTGGCGAGCGGGCGGATCCCGCCGCGCATGAAGATGATCTACCACACGCCCAGCCGGAATTCGACGCGCATTACGGGCGGGACGGTTATCCTGCGCAGGAGCAGCAGTCGGCGGACGCCGGAACTGCGGGCTCCGACAACGAGACCTCGTACTTCGCATTCCTGGAACAACAGCGTGATGCGGCAACCGCGCCCGGCCTGCCGTCGGCCGCGGGGGAATTGACCGAGGCCGAGGTCGCCAGTGGGCAGGTGCACGAGCCACCCAACGGCGCACAGTCAGTAGAGCCGCAAGTCGAGCACAAAGACGAGGCTGGTGAAGAGCAGGGGTATGAGTACCAGCCAGATCGGATGGAGCCCGTTCCCGTGACGTTGCCGAAGCGCGTCAGTAAACGCCGAGGGTCGCAGATCAGTGCGGCGGCCAGCAGGCCGTTGCAGGACGACAGTCAACCAACCGGACGCCGCGCGGAAGAGACCCGTTCCCTGTTCGAGCCGGTGGTGGCATCCGAGCTGCCGATGGAGGAGGACCTCCCCGACCCGCGTCGAGCGAACACGCAGTACTTGCCGCCGGTAGCCGAGCCGGCAGGCTCAGATGTGCCGATCGGTCCGTTCGGGCCGGGATCGGCGTTGCCTCGTCCTGATGGCAGCGCGCCGTCACCCGAGTTCCAAGTGAAGGCGCGCACGTCCTCGATGGTCTTCCACACCGAGAACTCGCCGTTCTTCGCCAGGTTGCTGCCGCAGATCTGGTTCCGCAGCCCAGAAGAAGCCAAGCGAGCAGGTTTCACTAGCTGGGAACGCCCCAAAGACTGACCGGTGAGCACTTTCCGGTGTCATAGCACCGGAAAGTGCTCACGGGTGGGAGACGTCAGGCGACGACGGTCCAGGTGTCCTGGCCGTGCAGGAGTTTCCGCAGGTCGGGGGTTTTGGCCTGGCGTGCGTGGGTGACTTGTTCGCGGGCGAGGTCGTCGTAGGTGGGGTGGCTGACGTTGCGGAAGATGCCGGTGACGGTGTGTTCCAGGCTGGAGTCGGTCAGCCGGGAGAGCGCGAAGGCCTGGGCTGGGTCGGCAAGGGTGGCGTCGTGCACGACAAGCGCGCTGGTGCTGACCTCATTGACCTTGGCCACTTCGAGACCACCGCTGGTGGAGCGCACGACGCCGTATTCCTGGTTCGGGCCGAAGGTGATGGGTTCGCCATGGCGCAGGTTGATGATGCGCCGTTCGGATTCCTCGCGGTCCTTGAGCACGTCGAACGCGCCGTCGTTGAAGATGGGGCAGTTCTGGTAAATCTCGACAAGCGCGGTGCCGCGGTGTGCCGCCGCGGCCTGCAAGACCTCGGTGAGGCCCTTGCGGTCGTGGTCGACGGCGCGGCCCACGAAGGTAGCTTCCGCGCCGAGCGCCAGGGATACCGGGTTGAACGGGTTGTCCAGGCTGCCCATCGGGGTGGACTTGGTGACCTTCCCTTGCTCCGAGGTCGGCGAGTACTGGCCCTTGGTCAGCCCGTAGATCCGGTTGTTGAACAGCAGGATCTTGAGGTTGACGTTGCGGCGCAGCGCGTGCACCAGGTGGTTGCCGCCGATGGAGAGCGCGTCGCCGTCGCCGGTGACGACCCAGACCGAGAGGTCGGGGCGGGACACCGCCAGCCCGGTGGCGATCGTCGGGGCGCGGCCGTGGATGGAGTGCATGCCGTAGGTGTTCATGTAGTACGGGAAGCGGCTGGAGCAGCCGATGCCGGAGATGAACACGATGTTCTCCGGCTTGAGGCCGAGCGTGGGCAGGAACGACTGGATGGCGTTGAGCACCACGTAGTCGCCGCAACCGGGACACCACCGCACTTCCTGGTCGGACTTGTAGTCCTTGGCCTTCTGCGGGTCGTCGGTAGTGGGGATTAGGTCGAGCCCACCCAGGTCAGGTAGCCCCAGATCCACGGCGGTCATGCCTGCGACACTCCTTCGATGATGTCGGTGAACACGCCTTGCAGTTCTTCGGCCTTGAACGGCAGGCCTGCCACCTTCGTGTAGCTCGTCGCGTCGACGAGGTATTCCGCACGCAGCAGCAGCGCCAGCTGGCCGAGGTTCATCTCCGGCACCACGACCCGCTCGTAGCGGCGCAGCACCTCGCCGAGGTTGGCCGGGAACGGGTTGACGTGCCGCAGGTGAGCTTGCGCGATCGGCACACCGGAGTTGCGCACGCGGCGGCATGCCGCGCCGATGGGTCCGTAGGTCGAACCCCACCCCAGCGCGAGCACCTTCGCGTCACCGGATGGGTCGTCAACCGTCACGTCGGGCACGGCGATGCCGGACACCTTCCCCTGCCGCAGCCGCACCATCGCGTCATGGTTGTCGGGGTCGTAGGAGATGCTGCCCTTGCCGTCCTGCTTCTCCAGCCCACCGAGGCGGTGCTGCAACCCTGGTGTGCCTGGCACCGCCCACGGCCGCGCCAGCGTCTCGGGGTCACGAAGGTAAGGCCAGAACTCGCCGGAGCCATCCGGCGCGTTGGACTCGGTCGCGAAGCTCACTGACAGGTCCGGCAGCGTGTCGATGTCGGGGATCAGCCACGGCTCCGAGCCATTGGCGATCGCGCCGTCCGAGAGCAGGATCACCGGGGTGCGGTAGGTCAGCGCGATCCGCACCGCATCCAGCAGGGTGGCGAAGCAGTCCGAAGGAGTCGCGGGAGCGACAATCGGCACCGGCGACTCGCCGTTGCGTCCGAACATCGCCTGCAGCAGGTCGGCCTGCTCGGTCTTGGTCGGCAGGCCCGTCGACGGGCCGCCGCGCTGCACGCCGATGATCACCAGCGGCAGCTCGGTCATCACCGCGAGCCCGATCGTCTCCGACTTCAGCGCGACACCGGGGCCGGACGTGGTCGTCATGCCAAGCCCGCCGCCGAAGGCGTGCCCCAGCGCCGCACCGATGCCGGCGATCTCGTCCTCGGCCTGGAAGGTGGTGACGTTGAAGTTCTTGTGCTTGGACAGCTCATGCAGGATGTCGCTGGCCGGGGTGATGGGGTAAGTGCCAAGCAGTACCGGCAGCTTCGAACATTGCGCCGCCGCGACGATGCCGTAGGCCAGCGCGGTATTGCCGGTGATCTGCCGGTATGTGCCGGGCGCCAGCTTGGCGGGGGCGACCTCGTAGGTGACCGCGAACGCTTCTGTCGTCTCCCCGTAGTTCCAGCCTGCCCGGAACGCCAGCACGTTCGCCTCGGCGATATCGGGCTGCTTCGCGAACTTGTTGCGCAGGAACCGTTCGGTGCCCTCGGTGGGGCGGTGATACATCCACGAGCACAACCCGAGCGCAAACATGTTCTTGCATCGCTCGGCATCCTTCTTGCCAAGGCCTGTCTCGGCGAGCGCGCCCCTGGTCAGCGTTCCCATCGCGACCTCGTGCACCTGGTACGACGCCAGCGACTCGTCCTCAAGCGGATTGGACTCGTACCCAACCTTGGTCAGGTTGCGGTGGGAGAACTCGTCGGCGTTGATGATCAGAATCCCGCCGGCTGGCAGGTCGGCAAGGTTCGACTTCAACGCCGCCGGGTTCATCGCGACCAGCACGTCCGGCCGATCACCCGGCGTGAGGATGTCGTAGTCCGCGAAGTGCAACTGAAAGGAGGAGACACCTGGCAACGTCCCCTGTGGTGCCCGGATCTCCGCGGGGAAGTTCGGCAACGTCGCCAGGTCGTTCCCGAACGCGGCCGCCTCCGAGGTGAACCGATCACCCGTGAGCTGCATCCCGTCGCCGGAATCCCCCGCGAACCGGATCACCACACGATCCAGGCGGCGCACCCCGGTATCCTGCTCGGACACTTCAGTTACATCGGTGCTCATCGGTTTCGCCGATCCCTCTTCTCTTCGTGCCACGCTGCTCGCCATGCCGCACTGCCCGAAGGGCAGCATCGTGCTCGGGAGTGTTAGCTGAGGTGTGCCTGCTACCCCTTGTATTCGAGCGTAGTCGTTCTCATCCCAGTGCCGAGTGTGACGTTCGGCGTGTCCAATACCTGGGACGGTCGGTTGTGATATGGGATACCAACGTCCGCCCGTACTTACGGTAGTAGGTAACTTTGCGTTGACTGGCCATTACTCCACTGGTGTTGGCGGTCGCTCCAGCAGTGTGGAGAGCACCACGGTGGATACCGTGCGGTCCACGATGTCTAGCGCCCGCAACGTTTCCAGAGCGCTCTCCAGGTGGTGGATGTTGGCCGCGCGCAGGTGCACGATGGCGTCGGCCGCACCCGACACGGTGTAGGCGGCCACCACCTCGGTGAGCGGCTCCAACCGTGCCCGAATCCTGGCTGGCAGCACATTGCCCCTGCAGTGCATCTCCACGAATGCCTCGGTGCCCCACCCCAGCGCCTCCGGGTCGACAACCGCGGTGAATCCCCGCAGCACACCGCGCTCCAGCAGCCGGTCAACGCGGCGCTTCACGGCAGGAGCGGAGAGGCCGACCTGCTTGCCGACGTCGGCGTAGCTGGAACGGGCGTTGATCACTAGCTGCGAAACGATTCGCTGATCTATCGAGTCCATACGCAACATTCTGCACGAAA
>JBOHEL010000138.1:0-10327 GCA_050700995.1 Sciscionella sp.
TGACAGAGGAGGCCGTCGAGGCGACCTGCGGGCCGACCTTCTGCACGTAGTCGAGGAACGACTTGAACCCGTTGTGCTTCGACGCCGCGAACTTCTCCGACCAGCCCTCGATGGACTTCAGCACCTTCGTGCCCAACGGTGCGGCGGCCCGGATCATCCCGCCGATGCCCTTGGCCACATTGCCGAGCGTCTGGCCGATGTTCGTGATCGACGGGGCCGCAAGGTTCGCCAGGAACTTGGCGACCTTGGACGGCCCGGACGACTTCGCCCAATGGTCGACCTGATCCACCAGGCCCCGGAGCGAGAACGAAACCGCCTTCACCAGCGGCGAAGCCGCCGGCAACAGATGGGTCAGGGTGCGGAGGCCTGCGTTGACCGGCCCGAACAGCGCGTTACCGTTCTTGCTCGAGAACTGCGTGAACGCGGTTTTCAGCGCGGCCTGGTCGGCCATGAACCGGTGCTGAGCCGGAGACAGCAGGTCTAGCGCCTGCTTGTACGACTTGGTATCCGCGGCCAGCTGCGCCATCGCGGACTTCTTGCCCGCCTTCGTGGTGGCCTGAGCCAATGTCAGGCGGTCCGCGGTGACCTTCTTCTGGAGCTGCGCGATTGCCTTGAGCTGCTTCTCGGTGTTCTTGATCGCCAGCCCAGTGAGGAAGCCGTAGACGGTCGCGCCACCAGCGCCGCCCACGATGCCGGCGCCCAGCGCTGCACCGAGGCCACCCACCGCCGCGGTGACCGGAACCAGCGCTGGACCGAGGCCCAGGACCGCCGTGGTCAGGAGGCCGAAGCCGCCACCGCCCACGTCCGTGTTGATGTGCGCGGTGCGGTTGCGCGCCAACTCATTCAGCCGCTCGCCCGAACCGCCCGAGTCCACGTTCGCGTTGATCGTCGCTTCCCGCGTGTGGGCGGCCTCGTCGAGCTCGGCGTTGGCCTTCGCGGTGTCCGCGTCCGCCTCGATCTTCGCCTCGCGCGGCTTCGTCGCCTCGTCGAGCTCGGCCTTAGCCTTCGCGTCCTGAACGTTCAGGACGACGTCGACCGTCAGGCCCCGTAGCAGCGCCTTGGCCTTCTCGGAGAACCCCTTAGCGGAGGGCACAAGCTGGACGCCGACGGAGCCGACGATGGTCTCAGGCATGAACCCTCCCTCTACGCTTCGTGTTGTGCGGGGTTGCGGGCAGCCAGCCAGGCGGCCATCTCGTCCAGCGGCCGCGACTCCGACCCGATCCGGTCGGTCGGCTCCTGCTTCACGCCCGGACGCGGCAGCGGCTTAGGCCGGTTGCGGTTCTTCTCGCCGTCCGTGGACTGCATCCACGCCAGGAACGAAACCCCGTCAACGATGGCGGCCTGCAAATGCTCCGACAGGCCCCATTCGGCGTCCTCGCCGGCCATCGAACGGGCCAGCGCCGACGTGCGCGGCGACTGGCCCACGATCACGTGCAGGTCACGCCACGACAGCCGCGGAGACCCCAACCAGTCCAGACGCAAACCGAGCCCGATCAGGTCGTACTCGATGGCCTCTTTGTGCTGAGCGATCAGCTCGCAGAGGCCTCGGATTCCCCCATGCTGACCTCGGAGTCCTCATACCAGCCGGCCAGCAGGGCAACGAACTGGTCGCGCGTCAACGCGCCCACAGCCTTGCGTTGCGCCTGGGTCGACCCCTTGAAGAATGCGAGGGCGGCCATGCCGTCCGTCTCCAACGTCTCGAGGGTGTCCACGTCGAGGAACTTGGCCTTGCGGACCCTGAACGTGCTCTTGCCGACCTGGAACGCGAAGTCGACTGCCTCGTCTGCTGCGATTGCGGGAACCTGAAATACCATCTGCCCTTGCCCTTTCGTGAAGATGCTGCTGCCCTAGGTGGAACCCCCGGCGCCCGCGGGCGGGCAGCTTTGGACGGGCGCCGGGGAGACGTTGGATCAGATGGTCTGGCCGTCGTCCGAGTAGCGGTAAGCGGTGACGCCCGACGAGTCGGGGAACGCCTGGATGGTCACCGGGTAGGCCACGACCGCGCCGTCCGAGTAGGTGACGTCGCCAACCGTGGTGACCTGCGCCTCGGGCAGGACGACCCGCACCGACGCCAGACCGTCCATCACGTCGAACACCCACACGTCCTTGGCCAGCGGGTCAGAGACGACCTTGACTGCGAGCAGGTTGCCCGCACTGGCCGACGCCGCGGTCACGGTCACGTTCGCGTCACCGGCGACAGCCTTGGCGACCTCGGACGACAGCGACTCGATCAGGGTCACCTGGTAGGTAACGGTGAAGTCGGTCTGGAGCACCTTGACGATGTCGCCGCCCCACGCCTTCACCGTGTTGGTGGTGCGACCGACGGTCTCAACGAGACCGGCGTCTCCGATGAAGCCCAGCGACAGCAGCGCCACGTCGAGCGCGGTGGTCGAGTCGGTGGGAAGGGTGCTTCCGAGCGGGGCCCGGTACGCGCCACCGGCGGCGTTGGGGCGCCCGGCGACAATGTTGCCAACAGCGTTGACCATGAGGGATTCCTCCATAGGTTCTGCCCGCCCTATGGATGGGTGTTGCTGACCTCGCCGGGCGACCGGTGAGGGGTATGTGGGGGCCTTCTACCGTTTTGGGGACGAAGGTCGGTGGAATGTGCGTAGAATTGGCCGCATGGAACTTAGTGACATCGGACGTGCGGCCGGCATCGCGGCCATGGCCATGGTTATGACGATCCTGGGTGCGCTCATGACCGGCGGCGTCTACCTGTGGGTCGTTCTCGCCATCGGACTGCTCGTGTTCGGGGGGGCCCTCGTCTGCTTCGCCGTGTCGGACAAGCGTGCGGAGCGTCAGTCCTCGCCGTCGGTGTCGCCCGAGTCGTCAGCGACCTCGGCCTCGAGCTCGCGGTAACGCTCGGACTGCCGCTCGTCCAGCAGGGGCAACCACCCCTGAGCCAGCCACGCCTCGGCGTCCTCGACCTCGTGGGTAATCTCCGGAAACGCGGGATGCTTCACGATCATGCGACGCTCCTCGTGTGCATCCGCAGGCCCACCGAAAGGACGAACCTGCGGAGAGTGGTGTTGTCGTACGGCGTCCACGTCGGCGCCAAGAACTCCGAAGCCGACAAGACGAACGTGCCCGCCACCATCTGCCCCGGCAGGTCATGAAGCAGCGACCACGACACCTGCTGGGCAAGATCCCGGGCCGCCGAACGCGTAGCCGCGAACACGTCCACGTCAACATGGGGCGAGTCGAACCCGTAGGCGTCACCCGACCCGCCGATGCCGACCACCCGCAGGCACGGCAACACGTCGGCCAAGTCCGCCGGGGTCTCCGTACACACCCGCGCGGCCGGGAACGCCGGAGCCAGCCAGTCGTGGAGGACCGTCTCGACGTGCGGGGCCACCATCACGCCACCCCGAGCGCGCGACCCAGCACCCGGTAACGGGGCGTGTGGTAGCGGCCGAACTCGACATCGAGCGCGTGGCCCGACGTGTTGTACACGGTCGCGCAGGCGCGCGGGTGCTGGCCCGGGCGCACGTCCACGCGCATCCCGAAGCAGTCCTTGTAGTGCGGCGGGTCGTCCTGGGCACGGTACGGCGCAATCGCCTCGGCGGTGGCCTTCACCTTCTCGCCACGGTCGGCGACCATCGCCAGCATGTCGGCGCCGCGGAGGTACTCGCCCATGCCCGCGTAATCGAGCTGGAAACCCTGCGCCATCAGCCGGACACCTCCAACAGCCGAACGACCGCGCCAGGAGCCCAGCCCGTGAACGGGGACGCATAAGTAGATGGGGTGCCGTCCACGTCGCGGACCACGCCGCGGGCGCGGACCTGGTCGTTTGCGGACGGGACCGGCTGCCCGGCGGTCAGATAGAGCATGTCGTGGGTCAGGACCGTCGACTGGCCCTGGATGAGCTCGGTGGTGCCGGCGGGCGTGAACGCGCCCTTCGTGGCCGTCTCCACCACCGTGTAGACGTCGTTGCCGTCCGCGTCCTGCCCCGACACGGTGCGCGTCAGGATCGTGAACGTCTCAGCAAACGCCATCATCAGTACAGGCCCACCGTGTCGTAGTCCCACGGCGGCAGGTCGGACGCAGCGTCAGCGGGCAGGATCGACGTGGACCCCGCGCCACCGATGCCGGCCGCACGCCGTAGCGCAGCCTTCTCGCCCTTCGTCAGATACACGCCGGTCGGACGCTGCACGTTGAACGGGCCCACCGTCTCACCGGTGACACCTGACGCGTTGGAGTAGATCCGGGCCGCCGCGGAGAGGACCACGCCGAACGCCGATTCCGGCAGCGGCGTGATGATGTCCTCGCAGAAGCCCTGCACGATGGCGAGGACCTGTGTGGCCCGCCCAGCATCAATGCTCGGGTCTCCCAGGAAGGTGCCAAGGTCGGCAGATGTGGCGATAGGAACAGACACCGGTCGCACCTTCCTCTAGGGGTGGCGGGTGGCGCCCCCGGATTCAGGGGCGCCACCCGGTCAATCAGCTCAGGTCGGTGATGAGACCGTGAGCGTTGGTCGGCCCGTACTCCAGGCCGATCTCGCCGTACAGCTGGAACTTCCGGCTCGAGCCGACGCGGGCCAGCTCCTCGGTGAACAGCAGCCCCTTGCCGGGGATGTTGAGGAAGGTCGGGTAGCAGACCGACAGGTCAACCACCGCGATCTCACCGTCAGGCATCCACCGGTCGAGCATGACGCCGAAGGTCCCGAAGGGGGTCACCAGCGTCTCGATGTTCACGCCGCCGACGCTGCGGTCCCGGGTCGGCGCGTTCAGCGTCGCCTGGGCGTAGGCGTCCTGGAGGGCCACCTTCTGACCGGCACCACAGAGGAACACGGTGGTGTTCTGCGGCAGCTTCGCACCCGCGCCGAACATCTTCTGAAGGTGCACGTTCACGATGTCCGAGCTGACGGCCCGAGGGGTCCCGGGCGCCGCAGCGTTGTCCGACACGGTCCCGGCAACACCAAGGACACCCTGAGTCTTGCGGGCGGTGGTGTTGTCGGTCGGCACGTTCAGCGTTCCAGACAGGAACGACTGCTCGATGTCGACGGCCATGGACTCGAGCTCGGCCATCGTCTGGATGGTGAGCTCGTTCAGGACCACGTCGCTGGACTCCGCCGCGATGTTCGCGCCGGCGAAGTTCCCCTGCGCCGCGAGCTTGGTGTAGGACACCTCGATGGCGGAGTGGTGGATCTCTAGCACGTTGGTCAGGTTCGACCGCGAACGCTCCGCACCGGCAGGCGCGGCAGCGCCCTCCTCTGCGGCGTTGTTCACCGAGGAGGCGCGACGGTCGATGGTCTGCCACTCGAACGTGGTCGACGCAACCGGCTTGGCCGCGTTCAGTCCGCCGATGGCGGCCAGGAACGGGGTCTCGGTGGGGGACACGGTGAACAGTTCACCGTGGTAATTGGGAAGATTGTAGGTGGTTCCCTGCCCGGCAACTGAAGCCATGGGGAGTTTCCTTTCGGAATCGTCGGGCAGGCCGAACGGCCGTGCCCGTTACTTTTCGGAAGCCTCGAGCGCGAGCTGCGACTTGAGGCGGATGGCGGTTTTCATGTCGCCGGCCGCCTGGGCCTGCGCGATCAGGTCGTGCGTAGAGGGGGCAGGTGACGCCGAACGACCCTGCGCAGGGTTCGGCTTCATGCCCGGATTCGCGGGTGTTGCGAACGTGGCGAACTTGGTGCGCAACGCGTCCACCTTCGAGGCGTCCACGTTGCCCTCGGCGTCGAGGAACTTCGCGATGTTCAAGTCCTCGATGACCGCGGCGACATCGGGGATGACGCCGGTTAGCGCCGCCTCGATCTTCGCTGCGGCGACCGACTGCTGCATCGACGCGATCCGGTCGACGGCCGACTTGGCCGCCTCCTGCGCCTTCTCCAGCTCGGACTTCGACGCCTCTTGGAGCGCCTGCCATTCGGTGAGCTTCGGCTCCGCTTCCTTGAGGCGGTCCCGAAGGTTCCGTGCCTCGCTGCGGGCCTTGGAGACCTCGCCGAGCACGACACCACGGGCGTCGTCGTCGAGGCTGCTCAGCAGATCCTCCAGGGACCGCTTCGCCGGGGTTGCGGCCGGTTGCTCAGGCGCCGCAGCTGCGGGCGCCTCGGGTGCGGCCTGTGCTTCTGAGGCCGGAGCCTCGGGGGTGTTCTCGGACATGCGTTAGCCCTCCTGGGGCGTTGTGCTTCCCCGCGCCAGGCGGGATGCTCTTGGGGTCAGCCGCGCTTGTACGGCTTGGCCAGCGGGCCCGTGACGGGCCTGCCCTCGACGTGCTGCCGCCAGGCCACGTGGATGGCGCGGCCAGACTTGCCGTACTTCTCGGTCAGCTTCTTGTATTCGGCCTGGTCCTGCCGGATCTGCGCCGTGGCCTCGTAGGCGACGAACACCGGCTCGACATGGCAGCGGCACGCAAGGTGGGCCCGGAAGTCGGCCGACTTGTCAGACCGGTACACCGCGCCACGGGTGGCCAGCAGCCGGCAGAACGAACACGCGCCCGGCTCGGTCACCCGCGCCCACGCCTTCGCCTCCGGATCCGCATGCACCGCGCCGATGATCGCGCCACGGGACTGGTCCAACACCATCCGCTCGACCTCGTCCGCGAGCGTCTCGCGGACCTTGAACGTGACGGTCGCGTCCACCGGCCCATACATCGGGGACAAGGAATGCTCCACGAGTCCCTGAACGTCGTCGTGCGACGGAGTCGGGGCCGTCGGCAGCTTCACCCGGCCAACCACACCCGCGGCACGCCGCTGGTTCCGGTAGTCCGTCAACGCCGCCTGGGTCGACGCCCGCCCGTAGTGGGTGACGATGGCCTCCACCGCGGCAACGAGCTTCGGGGTTGACGCCTTCAGGTCGTGCGGGTCAACCAGCCGCTCCCACGCGTGCGCGATCAGGTTGGCGATCAGCGACACCAGCGCGGCCTGCGCGGCCCTGTGAGACTCGCCAGACTGCGGCGGAGCCTCAGCCGTTGTTGCGCTTGCCACCGAACACCTCGGCAGGCGTCGGCACCGGCTTCGTCGTCTCCGGCGTCGTCTCCGGTGACACGATGTCGTTCGCCAGACGCTTGTCCTTCGTCGCAGCCTTCGCCGTCAGCGAGTGGGCGATCTCCTGCAAGAACGAGGCGCCCTGGTCCGCGTCGCGGTCCTGCGCCAAACGGGCACGCTCCACCGCCGAATAGCCCAGCCGCTTCAACGTCACATCCGAAGTCGCCGGAATCGCACCCGACTCGACCTGCTTGACAATCGCGTCCGACGTGCCAGCCAACGTCTGCGGGGCCGGGTCACGCCAATCCGTCTCGATCCGGTGCGCCTCCGGCGGGATACTCCCGTCACGGATCAGCAACGCCAGACGCATCGTCTCTTCCCACGCGTCAGAGAACATCTGCTGCTTCGCCCGCGCCCGGCTCGTCAGCTCCTCCTGACCCGCACGGATCGCGTCCGCACTGGCCGGGTTACCCACCGAATGAATCCCCATCATGGACGGCGGAACACCCATATGAGTGGCCATCTCTTCACGGTAGGTAGCGATCAGCTTCGTGTACGTCGACGGGTCCGAGCCACGGAACTCGCCCACCGTGGGCACGTTGCCGTCGGCGTCACGCTCGAGCAGCCACACCATGTCCATGTACGCCTGGAGCTTCGTCACCGGCGTCCCGTCAGGCTTCTGGAACGCGTCCTCGCCGACACCGAGGGCATACCGCCGGGGGGCGGCGTGCAGCTCGCGGCTGATCTCCATGCCCAGCAGGGTTCGGCACGCCGAGTCGGTCGTGTTCATCCACGCGCCCGTGATCTCGGAGAAGCCGTCGCGGTTGGTGAGCCGCTGCCGGTTCGCCACCCGCACCACCGGCACGAAACCGAGGCCGTGGTCGTCGCGGTCGACCATCTCCCACCGCGCGGTGGCGGCGTTGCCCAGCGTCGACTGGCGCGCCAGGTGGATGGTCCGGTCGGGCAGGTAGATCGCGGCGACCTCGCTGCCGTACATGTCCGAGGAGTAGTCGCCGTCGTAGTACATCTGCACCGCAGCCGACACGCGGCGCAGCCGGGCGTCATACTGCACCGCCATGTTCATCGGCGACTCAGACGTAATCAGCGGCAGGCCGTTGGTCGAATCGTCGCCCGTGCCGACGATGTTGTAGGCACGGCCCGAGACCAGCGCCTCGAGGTGGGTCATCGGGGACTCGCCGTCGAGGTTGTTGACCTGCCAAATACCCATCAGGTCGTCGTCGACATCGGTCGCACCCGGGAACCGGAAGCCCTCCACCACGGCACGGTTGACCAACGCGTCAACGCCGATCCGCGACCACCCCAAGGCGGTGCGGATCTTGTTCAGCGTCGGGTTCAGGCTGATCCCCAAGTCCTGGAGCCGCTGCTCGGCGTCGTAGTACAGCCAGCGCAGCTCGAAATAGGCCTTCTGCTCATACAGCCGCATCGCCAGCCAGTTGCCGGCGCCGGCCTCCTCGTCCGAGAGGCCCAGTGATGGGAAGTCCGGGAAGGAAGCGATCGGGGAGAACAACGAAAACGGAGTGCCAGAAGCCGACGCCACTACGGGCTCCTCTCACTCAGTCAGGCAGGATGATTACCCGGCCCTTGCCGGTTCCGGGTTGTTGCTTGAGGTTCACCAGACGCATCAGCATCCGGGCGCCGACGAAACAGACGGCTAGGTCGACCTTTCGCTGGCTGGAGCGGTGCTCCTTGCCGATCGTGATGCCGTAGCGAGCCTCACGGCGCCGGGCATTCTTCATATGCTGGCGAAGCCGCTCGCCACCGTGGTGCAGCGCGACGCCAGCCTCGAGATCCTCCGCGACCTGGGAGACCGCGGGCTGGAACATCTGCTGTGGGCTGGGCTTGAGCATGTCGAACGCGATCGCGTGCGCACGATCCCCAGTCCTGACCGCCCAGAACCGCTTATCGAGCCGCTTGGAGTACCGCTGGTGCCACTGGTCGACCAGCGGCCACCAGAACCGGTCATCCTCGACAGCATCGTCGGCCTTCGCGTGCGACGGGTCGAACCAGAAGGCGACCACCTTGTAGTCCTCGAACGCGTTCTCAACCGCAGAGTCCATGGCGAGCCGGTCGACAATCTCGCCGTCGGTCGGGTGGAAGTAGAACAAGGTCTGCGCGAAGCCGTCGGCGAGGCGCACGGCAATCATGCCCGTGTCATCGTTCGACTTCGACCCATCCCCGAACAGGACCACCCGGTCGCCCGGCTCCAGGGCCATCTCGCGGCGGATGCACTGGTCGACCCAGCGGGGCTCGACCCACGAATCCTCAGTGCCCGTGATCTGGTTGAACCACTTGCGGCGGGACTCGCTCGGAGAGTTCGACGGGTTCAGGATCGACTTCACGATCCGGCCCTGCGGACGCGTGTCCAACCACGTCGAGTCGCCAGCGATCGAGCGCACCACGTCCGGCGCAGCCTCGGCGGTCAGCGGTGCCTCAGGGGGCGCCTCCAGTGAGTCCCACAGCACGCCGTACGCCGAACGGATGGCGTCCTCGCCCTGCGCCTCCTCGTAGCCCACCCGAGCACGCTCCGCGACCGAGTCGCGGCCAGGCCGGTAGGCGTTGAGAATCCACAGTGTGCGCGCCGGGGCGCCAACCTCGGCCTTCGCCGCGTTGCCCTCGATCGCGCCGGCCATGTCGTGCCCAGCGTTGGAGGAGTCCCAGTTCTGCGGCTCGTTGCCGATGATCTGCTTGGGGCGGCCACCCTCGATCGCGCCAGCCGACTGCGTCACCGCCTGAATCTGCCGGCGGTCACCGTCCGACCAGACGTTCTCCTTGCCGATCTGGATGCCGTAGTAGGCACGCGTCTCGGCCGGGATCAGCGACGGGAACAGCTTCATCGTGTTCTGCGTCTGGCGCAGGTTCACCGCCACCAGTTGAGTCCACGCGTCCGGCTCATCATGGCCGATCGGGCGGTCACCCTCCCAGTGGTCGAACACGACCGGGGCGTGGAGCGAGCCAGCGGAGACGCCAGCGGCCAACGGGTCCTTGCCGTGGCCCTTGAGCCGCTGGAACCATGCCGTGTGGTAGCTGAAGTCCGCACCATCGCCCGACACGTCCAGCGCGTAATACCAGAGCAGGAAACGCACCTGCTCCGGGGTCCACAGCCAAGGCTTGCCGCCCTTGCCCGTCAGCCAATAGGTAGTCCACGACAGGAAGCCCCACCCGAGCGTCGCCGCGGGCAGTAGCCACCCGTTGTCCCACTGCCACGTCGGCCCGATCTTCACCGGCTCGTAGGCCAGGTCCGCCGGTGGCGCCGTGTTGTCTAGCAGGTCCCGGTAGTACCGCTCAATGTCGGCGTAGTCAGCCTCGCGGGAGACGCTCAGCGCAGGACCAGAGTTAAGCGCCCTTGCCATGCGCCTGGGCCCAGCGTGAGTTCGCCGC
>JBOHEL010000139.1:0-10245 GCA_050700995.1 Sciscionella sp.
GGTGCGGACCTGGTCGGTCACTCAGTACATAGCGCTTTCAGGAACATGTGGGAATCCTCCGGCGACAGTGCAGCTAGCAATGCCGCGACGTCCTCTGTGCTGGGCGTTTAGCGGAACTTCTTGGTGCAGTCGTCGGAACCTTGGATGAATCCGATCCGGAACGCCTCGACGCGGGCGAAACCGGACGGCACATCTCGGCCGTATACATCGGCGGAGATGATGCTGCGGGCGGTCAGCAGTTCGGCGACGGCCTCGTCGAGGTCGCCGCTCGCCAACAGGAGATTAGAGCCGGCGCTCACCGGATTCCGCGTCACGCCGGTCCACGCCCCGGTCAGGCACGCCGTCCGCAAGCCCGCCTGGTTGTCGTCCAGTGGAATCTTCAGCTTGTGCTCGACACCCAGCGCATAGCGGGAGGCGATCTCGGCGAAAGCGGCGAAATCCCCGATACCGCCTGGCGAGTTCGGGTTCCCACTGGTGACGGACTTCTTGGTGGGCAGTGTGGCGATAGCGGAGAGTTTCGGCATATCGATGGCGACAGTGTTGTCGGCGGGGCAGTAGCTGGCCGGTGGTGTTCCGGTGCCGTCCGCGCATGTGCCGTCGTTGCTCACGATTCGCGGCCCAGGACCGGAATCCTGCCCGAAAGCCTCGTCGAGGCTGCGCTGCAACAACGCCACGGTCTGATCGTTGATCGGGAGGTTGCCGTTGTCCTGGTGCTGCTCGTCGCTGTTGAAGATTCGCTCGGTCGGGCGGTCCTTGATCTCCGCGAGGTCGATCTTCGCGCAGCGCTTCGGTCCCTCAGAGAATCCCGCCTGGAATGCGTAGATTCGGTCGAAGGCGCTGCCGTGCGCGTTCGCGCTATGGTAGCTGTGCGCACCCAGCCGGTCGCGGACCAGGAAGAGCGCCGACATCACGGCGTTCAGGCCGGGCCCAGTAGAAATCTGGAAATGCTTGGCGTTGCCCTGTGCCGCCCACCGGATGAAGCCGCCCGCATAGCAGTCCGCCTGCTGTTCCAGCACGATCGACGGGGTGTACTTATTGATCTTGCCGAGTTGAAACTGCACGTCGTGGCCCATCTCGTGGGCAAGCACGGTGACCACGGCCAGCGGGCCGAACTGCTTGATCAGGAACGGCAACAGCTGCCCGCGGTCCCAGTTGACGCTGTTCTCCGTCGGGCAGTACATAGCGTTCACGACGCCCTTGCTGCTGGCACCGCACACCTTGACGGCGGCGCCGTCGGAGTCGTAGGACACCAGCTTCCTCGGTGGCTGAAACTGGCGTCCGAAGGCCGCGGGCATCTCTTGGTGCCAGTAGTCGTAGACGTCCGAGAGCGTGTCCACGGCGAGCAGGTCGGACTCGGTGTGTGCATTGTGCAGCACCGGCAAGCGCGCCGCCGGCGCCCCCGGCCGCAACCCGCTTGGTCCGTCGGTCACGGGCAGTCCTGCCACTTCGCCCGGATTGACATCGCCGAAGCTCGCTCGCGGCTTGCCGGTCACCACCTGGCCACAGCCTGCCAGCAAGGCGATCGCGGTCAGCATGACGGCGCCCAGTGCCAGACCCCGCATCCGCACGTTCGCTCCGATCAGCCTGCGGTCCTCGCTCGATCCTGGCAGCACCCTACTTGCTGAGGTTTCGGCCGCTATCGCGAGCAGGCAGATGCGCCACCGTCGATACCGTGGCCGAACGCGATGAGACGATCAAATCCGGCACCGGTGTGGTGGCCCGCTATATCACGCGACGCGTAGTCGTAGCGCAGTATCGCCCGCACCGCCGCATCGAGATCGCCTGTTGAAAGCGAACCGAGCCTGGCGCCGAGGAACGCCCCGGTCAGGCAAAGTGTGCGTGCCCCGGTCGCGGGTTGGCCGGTAGCCGTGATGGCGGCGACCGCATATCGGCTCACCAGTAGCGTGACCGCCCCGTAGTCGCCTATCTCGGCGCGGATGCCCTTGAGAGTGCCGCCGGTGCGGATATCAATCTCGTCGCGCGCGGCGCACCACGCGATCGGGCCCTGGGCGGCATCGCAGCGGCCCTTGCCATGGAACGACAGGGCAGGTGGACGCCAGGTAGCGCCGCCCCCGGCGACGACGGTACCGAAGTAACTCCGCAGCTGGGCTGCCGCCTGGCGCAACCCGTCCTGCCACGACACGGTGGGGATGGGTCGCCGCGCTGCGAGTGATCGCTGGGTGAATCGGTGGTTCCGTGCGGTCATGCCCGCGCACCGCTTCGGGCCGTGCTGGTACCCCTCGGTGAAAGCCGACACCCGGTCGAACGCGTCGCCGTGAGTACCGGCGGCCGTACCTGCTGGATCGCGCAGGACCACCAGCGCCGACAGCATCGAATCGAGATCCTGGTGTGTCATCCGAAGGTGCGGCGAGTGCCCCCCGGTCACCCAGCGGGCGAATCCGCCAGCGAAGCAGTCGGCCATCGCCTCGATCACCCCGGGCGGGCGGCCTGCGCTGCCCTGGGAGCCGGTCAGACCGGCGCGTCGCTGCACCGCATGGCCGATCTCGTGGGCGAGCACGGCGGCCACGGCTGGCGCGCCCAACTCGTCGCGCAGCACCGGCAGCAATGCCGCCCTGTCCCACACCACCGCGTCGCTGTCCGGGCAGTAGAAGGCATCGCCCGCAACGTCCTCGGTGGTGCCCGCACATGGCGGCGGCGAGCCGGTGTGGGCGCTGTCCACGGAATAGAAACCGCCCGCGAGGTCCTGCCACGGCTTGCCGAAGGTGGTGGGGAACGCCTGCCGCCAGTAGTCCTGCACATCGGTGACGACGGTCGCCGCCAAGCGGTCACCGTCGCTATGGTCGGTGCCGTGCACGAAGCCGGGGTCGACGCTGGATTTGAGTACACCGTGCGGGGCGGGCCGACTCGAACCTCCGCACGCCGCGCACAGCACCGCCAGCACGGTCAGCAGGGCGGTAAGCCGGGCGAATCGCACGTTTCAGGTGTTCCCGGGCGCTAGCCATAGCACCCCACAAGGCGGGAGCCGCACGATGGCGGAGGCGGAGCGGCCATGCCACGGCTCGGGGTGAGCGGTCACGGTCCCGTCGTTGCCGACACCCGAACCACCGTAGAACTCTGCATCGGTGTTGATGACCTCCCGCCAGCTTCCCGTTGTCGGCAGCCCGAGCCGGTAATGCTCGTGCGGTACGCCAGCGAAGTTCGCGGCGCACACCAGTGGCGTGCCCTCGGCATCGAACCGAACGAAGGTCAGCACGTTGTTCGCCGAGTCGTTGGCGTCGATCCAGGAGAAGCCGTCCTGGCGAGTGTCCACTTCATACAGTGCAGGATGAGCTCGATAACCGGCGTTGAGGTCGGTAATCAGCCGTTGCAGGCCGAGATGCAGTGGTTGCCGCAGCAGGTCCCAGTCCAATGAGCGGGATTCTGACCATTCCCGAACCTGACCGAACTCGCAACCGGAGAACAGCAGCTGCTTTCCTGGATGTGCCCACATATAGGCCAGCAGCGCGCGCAGCCCTGCCGCCTTGTTCCAGTCGTCGCCAGGCATTTTCGACCACAGTGACCCCTTGCCGTGCACCACCTCGTCGTGCGAGAGGGGTAGTACGAAATTCTCGCTCCACGCGTACATCAGCGAGAATGTCATCTCGTTGTGGTGGAACGCGCGGTGTACCGGATCATGCGAGGCGTAACGCAGGGTGTCGTGCATCCAGCCCATGTTCCATTTGAAGCCGAACCCGAGGCCGCCAAGGTGCGTCGGCCTCGTGACGCCCGGCCAGGAAGTCGATTCCTCCGCGATCATCAGCGCGCCCGGGTGGTGCTTGTACACGGTCGCGTTGAGCTCCTGCAGGAACGCCACGGCGTCCAGGTTCTCCCGTCCCCCATGGACATTGGGCAACCATTGTCCCTCGTCGCGCGAGTAGTCCAGGTAGAGCATGGACGCGACCGCATCGACGCGCAGTCCGTCGATGTGGAATTCCTCGATCCAGTACAGCGCGTTGGCGACCAGGAAGTTGCGGACCTCGTTGCGGCCGAAGTCGAAAACCAGCGTGCCCCAGTCCGGGTGCTCGCCGCGCCGGGGATCGGCGTGCTCGTAGCAGGCTTGCCCGTCGAAACGGGCGAGCGCCCAGATGTCGCGCGGGAAATGCGCGGGCACCCAGTCCACGATGACACCGATACCGGCTCCGTGTAAGCGGTCCACCAGATACCGAAACTCGTCGGGGCTGCCGAATCGGGCCGTCGGCGCATAGTAGGAAGTGACCTGGTAACCCCAGGAGCCGCCGAACGGGTGCTCCGCGACCGGCAGGAACTCCACGTGCGTGAACCCGGTGTCCCGCACATAGCTGGTGAGTTCCTCGGCAAGATCGCGATAGCTCAGGCCCTGGCGCCATGAGCCGAGGTGAACCTCGTAGACGCTCATCGGCAGGCTGGCAGGCTCTGCGCTCCGCCGGTGCGAGAGCCAGCTGGAGTCCTCCCATGAATAGTTCGACGTGGCCACCACCGACGCGGTCGACGGCGGGATCTCGGTGGCGAACGCCATCGGATCGGCCTTCTCGTGCCAGTTTCCGTCGGTGCCGAGCAACCGGAACTTGTACTTCGTGCCGTCAGCGACGCCCGGCACGAACAGTTCCCACACGCCGGATGATCCCAGCGACCGCATGGGTGTCGTGCGACCGTCCCAGCCGTCGAAATCGCCGCATACCCTGACTCCTACGGCATTCGGTGCCCAGACAGCGAACGAGGTCCCCCGCACGGTGCCGCCAGGCGTCTGGTACTCCCGTAGGTGCGCGCCGAGCACCTCCCACAGTCGCTCGTGCCTGCCCTCGCTGATGAGGTGAAGGTCAACCTGGCCCACCGTCGGCAACCAGCGGTAGGGATCGTCCATCACCTCGCTGCTCGCGCCTCGGGTCACGCGCAGCCGGTAGTCCGAGGCCGGACCGGGTAGCACCCCCGCGAACAGTCCAGCCGCTATCGGGCTCAGCGAATGCGTCGTGCCGCCCCGCACGACGGCGACCGAGTCCGCGCCCGGACGCAGTACCCGCACCACCGTGCCCTCTGGGTGATCGTGCATGCCGAGCAGCGAATGCGGTGCATGGTGCGCGCCTTCGAGCAGCCGGGAGATCTCCGCGGCCGAAAGGTCGTTCCCGAGCGGCTTCACGATCGTTTCCATTCTCTTCCGTTGATGGCCTCCGGCAGGTGAGGATCTGTCGGGTTCACCGTAGTGTCTCTCGGCTTTCCGGACCATCAGTGTCCCTCGGCATTGCCGACTATCGGACCTACCCGCGGCGAAGACGCGGGTGGTACGACTGCTGGCACGGCGCGTGCTGTCCAAGAGACCGAAGGAGAATTGCTGTGTCCAAGCCGATCCGGCTGCTGATCGCCCTGATGGCATTGGCGCTGCCGCTTGCCATGATGCAACTCGTCGCGGCGCCCGCCGCCACCGCTGCGGTGAGTACCCACGCCGCCCCGACGGTGCTCTATTACGACGCCAGCGGGGCTGGGGAGTTCCAGCAGGTCGTCAACGACGCCGCGGACATCTGGAATCAGAGCGTGCACAACGTCCAGCTCAAGCCGGGCACCGGCAGCATCACCGTGCTGGCTGACGACGGCTGGCCGCGGACATACCCGAACGGGCTCGGCGCAGGCACCGTCTACATGGGAAGGGAAGCTGTCAACGAGGGGTATGACCCGACCCGCATCGCGGCGCACGAACTTGGTCATATCCTCGGGCTGCCCGACAACCGGACCGGGCTGTGTTCTGATCTGATGTCCGGCCACAGCGCACCGGTGTCCTGCACCAACGCGCATCCCAGCCAGGCCGAGGCTGCGCAGGTCGATGCCAACTTCGCGAACGGCGCCGTCGGCTACTCGCGGACGGTCACGGTGTACGACGGTTGCTTCCAGCCGATGCGGCAGCCCGTGCACGCGGTCTGAGCCCGGCAAGGTGGGCATCCCACTCAGGCCAGTGATCGGGCGATCGCTGACAACGGGATGTCCAGCCAGGCCGGGCGATGTGTGCTCTCGTAGCCGACCTCGTAGACGGCCTTGTCGAGTACCAGAGCGTGCAGCAGCGCGGCCTGCTCGCGCGGGTCGTGCGCTGCCTCCGCGTAGCCGTCACAGAACGCGGCTGCGTTGAGCGCCGCCCATTCCCCGGCGCGCACCAGATGCTGGTGATCAGCCGGCTGGCCGACCAGGTGCTGGTGCGCGGCGTAGTCGAAGGACCGCAGCATCCCGGCGACGTCGACCAGTGGGCTGCGCTGCGCGTGCCGTTCCGGAACCGGCGCGGCGGGCTCTCCCTCGAAATCGATCAGTATCCAGTCGCTGGTGCTGCGCAGGGTCTGGCCGAGATGCAGATCGCCGTGCACCTGTTGCAACGCGAGCCCTCCGGACGCCCCAACCGCGTCGAATGCCGCACGCAGGCCGGCTTCGTGGGCCGCGAGGGCAGGCACGGCAAGCAGCGTCGAATCCAGACGGCTGTGCATCCCGGTGACGGTGGCCGCGGTGTCGCCGGTGTCGCCGGTGTACCCGCCCATCGTGGCCACCAGGTCGGCGTGCACCTCCGCGAGGGCACGCCCCAACCGCGCTGCTTCGCCGCTGAAGTCACCGCCGACCTCCCCGGCATGCAGGTCGGCTTCGGCCATCAGGTCCCGCACACTTGCGGTCGCCATCGCCCAGCCGTCGACGGCGTGCGGTAAGAACCGTTGCAGGATACCGAAAACCGCCTCATCGCCAGCCAGTTCGCCGTGAATGGATCCCAGTGGCTGCGCGATATGTTCGCAGCCGGCGGCGGCCAGCGCCCGGTGCAGGTCAAGGTCCCGGTTGGGGCCGATATGCGGCCTGCGGAACAATTTCAGGATGTAGTCCTGACCGAAGACCACCGAACTGTTGCTCTGCTCGGCAGTGATCGGCCGCGCGCGTAGCCCGGATTCCACTGTGACGCCCGGTTCTAGTCGGAACGACAGGCTCGGCGGGCGGCGGGAGAAACAGGCAAGCAGCCCGCTCGCGGTTGCCCCATCGGCCAGGGCGTCGTAATAGGCGAAGCCGTCCGCTTCGCCTATTAGCTGCTCGCGCAGGTACTCGGATGGCTCCGCGCTGCGGCCAAGTATCAGCTGATAATAGTGTTGCTCACCGCCCTGCGTCACCGCGAGCACCAGGTGTTCCACCGCGGGATCACCGTCGATCAGGGTGCTTGCGGTTACCGTGGCCACCGCGTCAATCGGGCGGTCCTTACCTGCGAACCACCGCTGCTCGGGTAGCCAGCCCGCCAACCGCTGTAGCCCGATCACGGCAACTCGCTCTCAGGCGCCTCGCGGATCGCAAACCAGTAGAAGCCGTGACCGGGCAGGGTGAGCAGGTACGGCAATTCGCCGATGTTCGGGAAAGTCACACCTCCTGTCAGCTCCACCGGAGTGCTGCCGTTGTGTTCGGAGAGATCAAGCTCGACCGGCTGCGGGAAGCGGGAGAGGTTGTTCACACAAATTACGACGTCTTCCTGGCTCTCGGCGTCTGTGTAGCGCCTGAGGTAGGCCAGCACGCTGGGGTTGGACGAGCCGAGTTCGACGAAATCACCGAGGCCGAAGGCGTGGTGGCCACTGCGGACCTGCAGCATCCTGCGGGTCCAGTGCAGCAGCGACGAGGAGTTGTTGAGCTGCGATTCCACGTTGATGCTCTGGTATCCGTACACCGGGTCCATGATCGGTGGGAGGTAGATGCGGCCGGGATCGCAGCGGGAGAATCCAGTGTTGCGGTCGGGGCTCCATTGCATCGGCGTACGCACCGCGTCCCTGTCGCCGAGCCAGATGTTGTCCCCCATGCCGATCTCGTCGCCGTAGTACAGCATCGGCGAACCAGGCAGTGACAGCAGTAGCGCGGTGAACAGCTCAAGCTGGTTGCGATCGTTGTCAAGCAGTGGCGCGAGCCGCCTGCGGATCCCGATGTTCGCCTTCATCCTGGGATCCTTGGCGTACTCCGCGTACATGTAGTCGCGCTCGTCGTCGGTGACCATCTCCAGCGTGAGCTCGTCGTGGTTGCGCAGGAAGATCCCCCATTGACTGCCGGATGGGATCTGCGGGGTCTGCGCGAGGATCTCGGAGATCGGAAAGCGCGACTCCCTCCGCACCGCCATGAAGATCCGTGGCATGAGTGGGAAATGGAACGCCATATGGCATTCGTCGCCACCCACCGCGGGCTCCCCGAAGTATTCGACGACGTCCGCTGGCCACTGGTTGGCCTCTGCCAGCAGCACCCGACCAGGGAACTCGTCCTCGACGACCTTGCGGCAGCGCTTGAGGAAGGCATGCGTCTCTGCGAGGTTCTCGCAGTTGGTGCCCTCCCGCTCGTAGAGATAGGGCACGGCGTCGAGCCGGAAGCCGTCGATGCCGAGGTCCAGCCAGAATCGCAGCACGTCAATCATGGCGTCGGCGACTTCGGCATTGTCGTAGTTCAGGTCGGGCTGGTGGGAGAAGAAGCGGTGCCAGTAGAACTGCCCTCGGACCGGGTCGTAGGTCCAGTTCGACGGTTCGGTGTCGACGAAGATGATCCTGGCGTCGGGGTATCGCGAGTCGTTGTCGTTCCAGACGTAGAAGTCTCCGTAAGGTCCCGCTGGATCCCGGCGGGACTCCTGAAACCACGGGTGGGTATCGGAGGTGTGGTTGAGCACAAGGTCGGTGACGATGCGGATACCCCGGCGATGCGCCTGGTCAAGTAGATAGACGAAATCATCGACCGTGCCGAACTCGGGCAGTACCGCGCGGAAATCGGAGATGTCGTAACCGCCGTCGCGCAGAGGCGAGGCATAGAACGGCGGCAGCCACAGGCAGTCGACACCGAGCCACTGCAGGTAGTCCAGCTTTTCGGCGAGGCCACGCAGGTCGCCGGTGCCGTCGCCGTTGGAATCGTGGAACGCCCTGACGAGCACCTCGTAGAACACCGCGGTCTTGAACCACTCCGCTTCCTTCGGCGCCGATCGCGCATGCCGGAAGTCCCCCGACTGCGGCTCGACCAGGTGCCCGTCCGGGCTGATCGCCTCGCCGGTGTGCGGGACGCCCTCCAGGTCCGGTTCGGTCACGTCGCCGATCACATTGTCGATCATGTTGAAGCCTTGCTCTGGTGGTGGGCTGGGTAAGCGACCCGTGAGTACTTTCGACGCCTATAACCGTCGAAAGTACTCACGGGTCATCGTCGGCGGATGTGGATGATGTGGGCAACGGTGTGCCACGGTTCCAGCTTGATGTAGTTGGCCTGACCCCAGTCCCAGGTCTCTCCGGTGACCTCGTCGTGGGCGTCGAAACGTTCGTGCCACTGGATACCGAGTGCGGGCAGATCCAGCCACAACGTGGACTCCGCACCATCGTAGGGATCGAGGTTGGCCACCGTGAGGACGGTGTCGCCTGTTGCCGGGTCCATTTTGGAATAGGCGAGCAGCGAGTCGTGCTCGATATGGTGAAAGTGCAGCGTGCGGAGCTGTTGCAATGCTGGGTGCCTGCGGCGGAGTTGGTTCAGCAACCGCAGCCAGCCCTCGGCCGACCTGCCCTCGTTCTTCGCGGCCGCGAAGTCTCTCGGCCGCAACTGGTACTTCTCGGAGTCGAGGTACTCCTCGCTGCCCTCCCGCACCGGCACATGCTCGTAGAGCTCGTAACCCGAATACACTCCCCAGGCCGGTGACATCGTCGCGGCGAGTGCTGCGCGCAATGCGAAAGCCGCGGGACCACCGTGCTGCAGGGACGAGTGCAGGATGTCGGGGGTGTTGCAGAACAGGTTCGGCCGTGCCTCGTCGGCGTGCGCCACAAGGTCGACCCCGAACTCGGTCAGCTCCTGCTTGCCGGTGCGCCAGGTGAAGTAGGTGTAGGACTGCGAGAAACCAAGCCGTGCCAGCCCGTAGAGCTTGGCGGGCCGCGTGAAGGCCTCGGCGAGGAAGAGCACCTCGGGGTGATCGGCCTTGACCTGCCAGATGAGCCAGTGCCAGAAGTCCGGCGGCTTGGTGTGCGGATTGTCCACCCGGAAGATCCGCACGCCGTGCGAGATCCAATACTTCACGATCCGCAGCACCTCGGCGTAGATGCCAACCGGATCGTTGTCGAAATTGACAGGGTAGATGTCCTGGTACTGCTTCGGTGGATTCTCCGCGTATGAGATGGAGCCGTCCGGTCGGGTGGTGAACCACTCCGGGTTGCTCGTGACCCATGGATGGTCCGGCGCGCACTGCAATGCCAGGTCGAGCGCGACCTCAAGCCCCAGCTCGCCCGCTCGCACCACGAACGCGTCGAAGTCCTCGATCGTGCCGAGCGCCGG
>JBOHEL010000140.1:0-10242 GCA_050700995.1 Sciscionella sp.
GCGCAGCGGTTGCAGGGTGTATCCGCCGCGCTCGGTGGCGAGGTAGACCAGTGCGGCGCCGGCAGGGTAGTGCTTGCCGTTGCGATCGCGGCGGGCGGCGCCGAACTTTCCCGCGCTGGGTTTGGGGCCGCGCAGCATCGCCGCGACGGACCGGGCGTCGTCGGGTTTCACCCCGCCGCGGGTCAACCGGTTTTCCAACTGCTGCCCGGTGAGCCCGGGTTTCCCGCCGCTGTCGGGTTCGGCCAACAGCGCGGACGGCACCGACACCGACGATCCCGGCCCAGCGGGCCGATCCGGTAGTTGCCGGGCGACCGCCGTGCACAGCTCGCTGGCGGGACCAGTGCGCACCAGCAGGCGATGCTCATCGAGCATCGCCAGCACTGTCCATTCACCGCGTGAACCGGCGAGCAAACGCACCTGAGTGCCGCCGGACTGGACCCAGCCGTTGATTTCGCAGACCGGGCTGGCCACCAGCCGCAGTGAGTCCTCCAGCTCCGGGACCATCCCGCGCCGATTGGCCAGCCCACGGGCCCGCAAATCCTCCAGCGTGCTTGCGGCCTGGGCCCGGCGTTCCTGGTTGGTCAGCTCCGGGATACCCGCCAGGTCCAGGTTCCAGTGCCGGGCGCCGAGATCCAGAACTTGCCAGGCGGTGCGGTACTCCTCGTGGCTGAGCTCAACGGTGATACCACGCAAGGCGGTCCCCTCATCGTGTTCCTCTTGAGCCACCGTGCGCACGCAGGTGTGAGGAGTCTGCCACACCAGCCGCTCGCTACCTTGACGTAATGGCTGTGCAGATCACCCTGGTGCAGGGCGATATCACCGAACAGCACGTCGATGCGGTGGTCAACGCCGCCAACAGCTCGCTGCTCGGCGGGGGCGGGGTCGACGGCGCGATCCACCGCCGGGGAGGTCCAACCATTCTCGCGGAGTGCCGGGAACTGCGGGCCAGCCGGTATCCGGACGGTCTGCCTACCGGCCAGGCGGTCGCCACCTCCGCCGGCAAGCTGCCGGCCCGCTGGGTGATTCACACTGTCGGCCCGGTGCACACGGAGTCCGAGGACCGCTCCGGGCTGCTCGCGTCCTGCTATCGGGAGTCGCTGCGGGTGGCCGATGAGCTCGGCGCCCAGACTGTCGCGTTTCCTGCGGTGTCCGCCGGCGTCTACAGGTGGCCGCTGGCCGACGCTGCCCGCATCGCGCTGACGACCGTGCAGAACACGCCCACCCGCGTCCGTGAGGCTCGTTTCGTGCTGTTCAGTAACAAGGCCCTGGACGCCTTCCGTGCCAGTGTCGATTCTGGGGAGTCGGCTTCGTCGTCATGATGGAGGCACTCAACGCCTTCACCGATCGAACTCCAGGAGGTACACCGTGCAGTACCTGTTGCTGATCACCGGCGAGCAGCCCAGCGAGCCCCCGTCGCAGGCCGAGATGGACCAGATATGGTGGCATTAGCACGCTGACCAGTCATTTCTTGGTCACCTGATCTTCCTGGGCCGTGTATGGGCCGTCCGGGTCTTGGCTTGCGTGCCGGCGGCTGTACAGGGAGCCGATCACACCCTTGGTCCGCTCGGTGCTGCTGGGCATGAGGTGGGTGTAGGTCTTGAGCGTGAACGAGGGGTCACTGTGTCCCAGCCACTCGGCTACGGCCTTGATCGACTCGCCCTGGTCGAGCAGCACCGAGGCGAAGAAGTGCCGAAGCTGGTGCATGCCGTTCTCATACCGACCACATGACACGCCGGCCGCGCGAAGCGCAGGCTTCCACTGGTACTCGTTGAAGTCATGCGCGTCGACTACTCCGCCGCGCACCGCGCTCAGGACCAGGCGATGGCTTTGTTCTGGACCGCCGGGCACCTCCCACGGCAAGGTCACCGTGATGGGTGGGTGGCGTCGCAGATGCTCGGCGAGCGCGAGCTTGACCGGCTCGGACAGGGGCACGTCCCGGGTTTTGCCGTACTTGGGCGGTGCAAAGACGTGCTTGCCGCGAACGTACTTCACTAGCCGTTGCACGTGGACGACGCTGCGGAGGAAGTCGACGTCATCCACGGCCAGGCCGAAGCACTCGCCCTGCCGGAGGCCAAGGCCGGCTCCGAGATCGACAGTGACCGCGAATCGAGGATGAAGTGCACGCTGCACGGCCCAGACCTGGTGCTCTGGCCACGGGATCACCTTGTGCTTAGCGGGTGTCGGTTTTTTCACCGACTTGCTGGCGAACGGGCTCTTGGGCACCAGGTCGTCATCAACGGCCGCCGTGAACATCGCGGAGAGGTTGCAGAACAGCGTATGCCGGTAACGTTCGGACAGCCCCTCTTCTCGCAACCAGCGATCCCATGAACGGAGCCCGGAGGGCTTGATTGCACCCAGCTCCGTGTTTCCGAAGTAAGGGAGGACCCGGCGGCGAATCCGCATTTCAAGGTTCTCCCGGGAGGACTCGTCGACGTCCAGGCTCGCGAGCCACTGAGCCGCGAAGTCCCGCAGTCGGACCTTCCCCGCCCGGGGGTCCACGTAGGTCCCCCGGGCGAGGTCGGACTCACGCTGCGCCTTCCACTCCTTCGCCGCCTTGAGCTGGCCGTCAGGGAACGCGCGGGAACGCTCCTCTCCTCCCGGGGTGAGGTACCGAACCTTGTAACGCATCCCAATGCCGTGTCGGGCGGTGGGAATGCGGTTCTTGCGTCGCGGGTTGTCCGCGTCAGGGACCTCCCGATACCAGCGGTCCTGTATGTGAGCCATGTGCCCCTCCTAGTCAGATTGCCGAACGGGGCCGGTCAGGCCGCGTCGTCCTCGTCGAACCATTCGCGGACCTTCACCGGGTCGTACCTCAGGTGCTTGCCGACCTTTCGCACCGGAGGGCCATAGCCCTTGGTGCGCCACCCGCGGATCGTCTGCACCGGGATGCCGAGGAACACCGACACGTCCTCCACCGTCCACAAGCAGTTTGCCGGCCTGGTCGTGCTCATCGCTTGCTTCCTTTCACGCAGCTTGATCGGTATTTGCCGAACAGTTGTCGAGTGGTGGTGGTTGGCTGGCTGTGGCGAGTTGCGCGGCGGTGTATTCGGCTTTCCATCGCTGTCGTTCGGCGACGGCTTGCAGGAGTAGGACGGGGCGGGGCGGGATGTCGGGGTCGGTGGGTGCGGGTCGTTCCCACCGGTAGGGCCCGTCGTCAGGGCCGTGCGCGGGCTGGATGCCGACCTGTTCTAGAAGTTGCCGAACGAATGCGCCGCGTTCGGCTCTGTGGTCCTCCAGGGTCTTGTTCGACCACTTCCGGGAGACCAGGACGCGGCGTCCGGCGATGCCGAGGTGTTCGGGCTGGTGGGCCTTGCCCTTGCACCGTCCGGGGGTCAGGGAGTGTCGGGCGCCGTGGGGTTGGATGCCATAGAGCAGCCACACCGCACACCGCGGCGAGCACGGGGTGACCCGGAGTTCGGCGTGTAGCCGGTGGGCGTGGTCGCGGTGGGCGTCGGTGGTGTGTTCGCCGAGCCCGGCCGCTTGTCCGATGCTCTTGGTCAAATATTTTGTGAGGTAGCCAACATGACGGCCGGCTTCTTCGGTGCCGCCCAGGATGCCCTTGACGTGCACTTGGGTCCCGAACCGGGCCACATGTGCGGGCTGGGTCAGTTCCTCGCAAGCTTGGTCGAAGGTGGGCAGCGGAGTCCCGGTGTCGGGGTCGGTGAAGGCCTTGGCGCGGGTGTCCCAGGCCGGTAGCCGCTCGTCGGTGTAGACGAGCTGGTCATGGGCCGGCCACCAGACCTGGTGGTAGGTCGCGGCGGTGATAGCGCGGAGTTCGGCGCGGGGGATGGCGCCGCGGATGGCGGCGTGGAAGTGCGGGGCGCCGCGTTGTTGGGGTTCGACGGTGCCGAAGTACTGCACCTCCCAGCCGACGCAGCGCCGGGTGTTTTGCCAGAACCGATCCACCAATGCGGGGAAGTGGATCGCGTCTCGGGCTGCCCGCCGGTAGTCATACCGGTCCGGGTCCACTGCGGCCCCGTCGCTATCGACGCGGCCGTAGGAGTCGAGGGTCAGGGTCAGGAAGGTGGAGGGCCGGTAGCGCCCGGCGAACACCCGGCCCAGGGTGCGGTGCTCGACGGGTCGGCGGGGCAGGTCTGGGGCGTCTTGGCGGCGCCGGGTGGACCGTTTGACCGGCTTGGGTGGCGGGTCTAAGGGGGTGAGTCGGCCGCGTACCCCTGCCGCGCGGAGTTCGGTGTCAACTTCGGCGACCGACTCAGCGATCTGCTCACACGACACCTCATCACCCACGGCGCGGCACTCGGCGTAGACCGCGACGAGATCAGCCCGGGTGGCCATCAACGCCTTGTGATCCTCACTGGGGGTATTCCGGGTGGTGACCGGTTCGGCGTCGAGGTGCCAGCCCTCACGGCACTGCACCATCCGCAGCCGTCGTGCCTTCTCCGCACACGGGCGGCACTGGTCCGCCCGGGTAGACCCACACGGCACCGGGACGACCTCGACCCGGCCCGTGGTGGTGTCGATGCGGCGCATGGCCAGGGGCCGGATGCAGACGCCGTGTTGCTCGGCCAGGGCTTGGGCGACGTCAGCGCTTAGCGGCAGCGCGGCCCGCTGCGCCCGGGTCATTGCCGCGATACCCACCGCCGCGGGTTGGGTGGGTGTCATCACACCCTCGCCGGCGGCGAGCAGGTCACCGGTAGTGGTCATGCGGCCCCTCCGCGAGTTGATCCGGTGGGATCGGTGGGTTTGATCGGGAAAGGCAGCACCGCGGTGTCGTGCTCTACCGGGCCGGTGACGAACGTTTCAAGTTGCTTGATCGTCTCGTCGGGCACCCACCCGGCGCGCACGCGGAGGGGTTCGCGGATGCCTTCGCCGAAGACGTAGCCGACGCCGGCTTCGGCTTCGGTGATCCGGTTGGCCCAGGCGCCTCGCTCGTAGGCCTGATCCCCCAGCACCATCCCCACGTGGGATTTCGCCGACACCCGTAGGCAGATCCGCCGAGGGAACAGTTCCCGGACCGGGACGGTGTCTTTGGTGGGTTCTTGGACGTAGCCGCGGACGGTGAACCCCAACGCACGGCCTTGGGTGGTCAGCAGGGCGACTCGCTCGGTGATCGCGTCGCGGGTCTTGCGGTCGATGTACCTCGTCAGGGCCCCGATCTCGTCGAATTCCAGTAGTTCCAGGGGGTGTTCGGGGCTGATCGGCGCCACCCGCACCCGCCCGGCGAAGGTGGTTTTACGGGCGTGCATGCCCTCGACGAGGTCATCGAGGACCGCGAGTGCGTCGGTGCCGGTGACGGCGTAGCGGTGGAAGATCCGCCGCCCGTAGGCCAGCTCCATCCCCTTCGGGTCGATCCCCGAGACCCGCACCAGCCCGTCCCTAATCGCGGGGGCGATGGACACCAGCGGGCACCACATCACCGAGTTCTTGCCCGCCCCAGTCGCCCCGGCGACCAGGGTGTGTCCCCCGGCCAGCGGAACATGCCAGTCTTGGCCGTATTCGGTGCGCCCGGACCAGACCCGCCGCAGATCCACCGCCCCACCGTGAATGCCGGTCAGGGTGGACAGATCGGGGCAGGTCACCGGGTTGGTGAGCAGGTCGCGGCGCTGGAAATCGATCGACACCACGTTGGGGGACAGTTCCCGGACCTGGCAGCGCGCCACCCCCCGGGCCGAGGCCAACGCCCGGGCGGCCTCGTCGAAGTCCTCGGGTTTCTGGCCGGGTACCAGGCGCACCCGGACCTCATCCCACGACGCGCCCGAGCGCACCCCGACGACTCTGGGCAGCTCGGCCCGCACCTGACTCCGGCTCCGGCGGCGGCCCAGGGCGCGACCCAGCGGGTTCAGTGTCACCACGACCGGCGCCGCGTCCTTGGTGATGCTCAGGCCACAGGCGTGCAGCCACGGGGGCAGTTTGAGTGCGTAGACCGTCCAGCGCAGCCACCAGGCCCGCAGGTACCGACCCGCCCACGCATCGAAGGACGCCAGGCTGACCAGCCGCCACCCGGTGAGCACGGCGATGACTACACCCACGGTGACGGTCAGCGACACTCCGCCCCACCAGTGCCACCACGCCCACAGCGCCACCACAGTCAGGCTGGTCCGCCAGTGCGTGAAAGTCTGACGCAACGCCCACACCACAGCCTTGATCACCAGCCACACGGCGAGGACCACCACCGCCGCAGCGGCCAGGGCCTCCGCAATCTTGACCAGGGCCTTACCCACCTTGGCCAGCACCCACACCAGCACACCCAGCCCGCCGAGACCGGCAACCACCACGGCAATCATCTGCGCGTCCATCACCGACCACCCCCGACCCTCACCGAGGCGATCGCGGTGGGTGTTTGTTGGGTGTGGTTGTCATTCAGACCGGGCGGGGGGCTTGCGCCCGGCCCGGGGGATCTGCGTATCCTTCTCACTGTTCACTCCTGATTCGGGTGGACAGCGCAGAAGCGGACCAGGTTGGTAGCCGGGAAATCCGCTTCTGCGCGTACGTCTCTGTTGTTATTGATGAGGGCGTGTGGCATTACCGCACCACCCCTTGGTGCGTTGACAGTTATTTCTGTGGATCGTGTTTAGCGCAGGCTGTAGCAGCCACCCCCTTGTTCACCGTCGTTTGTCCGATGCCGTCGCGTATTCACGCTGGTAGCAGTGCCCTCATTCGGGCTTCGATGCCCCTCGCGTGGACTCGTTCTCGTTGCGCCCAGTACAGGGCCTCGCCGTCGTGGCCGGGATCGGTCTCGGCGACCTGCTCATACACCGCTACCGACTGCTGGTAATAGGACAGCCACTCCGGTAGTGACGCCTTCTGGCAGGGACGGACCCGCACCAGCTCCTCATGCGCCTGCATCAATGTCAGCGGCGGCCCAGGCTTCGTCGTCTTCGTCACCGTCGCTCCTTCTCATTTCTCACTGGTCGTTGATACGGCAATCTCGGTCTTGATCTCGGTCACCCGCTGGCGTTCCCGCTCCGCCATAAACAGCGCCTCGTGATGGTGACCCCGATCAATCTCGGCGACCTCGGCGTATACCGCCGCCGACCGCTGGTGAAACGCCAGCCAGTCGGTCAGCGGCGCCTTCTGAGGCGGCCGAATACGGGCCACCGCCTCGTGAGCCTCCGCCAGCGTCCGTGGCGGATCTGGTTCAGCCGGTTGAGCCACGGCCATCACCTCCCAGGCTCGCCCGGTAGTCCAGCGGGGACAACGCCGACCGCAGCGGACCCGACGCCGGGCGCGACGCGTTTTGACTGCTCATGCCGCGGCCCTTCCCGTCGCATCGGACGGACCAGCAGCAGACCTGCTCGATGGTGGCTTGCTCGCCGCCATCACGGTGGTCGAGGCTCCACCGGGTGCCGTCATTCCGGTGGCCCGGATGACCCACGTGATCCACTTGGCCTGGCCGGAGGTTTCCGCGCGCGGGGCTACCGTCATGCCTTCCAGCACGACTGGCCGAAACGGCAGACCTGCGATCGCTTCCGGCGGGACGGGCTGGTGTGCGCAGGCGAACTCCACCGTTAACGATTTCTCCCGGTCTTTCTCCGCTGCCGGGTCAGCGAACGTGCCCCGGTACAGTGGCAGGCCGGTGGCCTCATCGATCCGGGGACGCACTGGCCGGTTGCGGGCGCGGTCTTCTTGCGATTGGTACTCCATCACCGCAGTGATCTCGCCCACCAGGAACAAACCCTGTGGGAACCACTCGTCGAAGTCAGCGGTCAGTCGGGCATTCTTCGGGGCTGCCATCGTTGTCACTACCTCCTGCTAGTGTTCCGTGATTTCCTGCTGTCTCATCTGCTGCTTGGGTCAGCATTTCTGCCACCGCGCGGGCTTCCTCAATACTGAATTTGAGGCCGCGTAGGCCGGGTATTGCAAGGACAAGCTGGTCCCCTTCCGGGAATACCCAGATGTATCGCTCCGCACCCTCGTCCACTATTCCCGCATCGGAGGGCCTAGCCCCGACGGTGCGCGAGCGTCGTGCCCGTGTCGTCATCCCGTAGTCCTCTCACCGGTCTGTCCCCCTTCATGTCGCGAGCTATCTCGGACGGCCCTACAGTGCCGCCGATCGCCGGAATCGGCAAAGAACACCGCGCATATGCGCCGCCGGCGGGCTTGCGAATATGTGTCGGACGCATACGTGCAGGTCAAAGAATCGGGTGGGTTACACTCCGCGCATATGTCGTCAGGACGGGAGCGCCGATGAGTGAGCACCGCCGTTGCACGTCATGCGATGTCGCCTTGGCGGCGAACGACCGCGCCGGGCTGTGCGAGCCGTGTGCGAAAGCCGCTCCGGCTGCGTGGGGTGCGGCGCCGGTGTTGTCCGCCGAGTTCTGGGAGCAGCCGGAAATCAGGTCGGCCCTGCACAGCCGACACTTCGGTTGGTTCCTGCGGACCTACCGGACGGTTCAGTCTCCCCAGGTCAAGCAGATCCAGGTGGCGCACTGGCTCGGCATCACTCAAGGCCAGCTCAGCCGGATCGAGCGATCATCCGCACCCATCCGAGATCTGGACAAGCTAGGCACCTGGGCTCGCGTGCTCCACGTACCGCCAGACCAGTTGTGGTTCAGCCCGTCACCCGCCGCGATCGACGCAGACGAAGCGGTGTCGCACCGAGTTACCCTGGAGAAGTCACCGCACAGCGAAGGGAGCGATGTGCACCGACGAGACCTGTTGAAGGTCGCCAGGGCCGCAGCCGTCGCCACCGGTGCTGGCCTTCTCTCCGACACCCCGTGGCAGCGGCTGATCGACTCAGTGAACAAGGGACGACCGGTCGACGCCGCAACCGTTCAACTCATGCAAGATCGAACAGCAGACCTGTTCTATACAGAGGAAACCGTTCCCGCTCGCCAGCTACTTGAATCGATCGCCCAGCATCGAACCACGTTACAGACGCTGCTGGCTAATGCTCGCGTCGAATCGATTCGGAAAAATCTTGCGGTTGCGATGGGTGAAACCGACGTCTTAACGGGCTGGCTCCTGTTCGATCTTGGCAAGGGCAACGAAGCTGTCAATGCGTGGCGTTCTACATTGAAGATTTCCAAGGAGACCGGTGATGGCGCTCTCGCGGCGTGCGCACTTGGCTATTGGAGCTATCTCGCCGCATCGCGAAACGACACGACTCCCGCCGTAAAACTGCTGCAACAGGCCAGGGAGTATGTCCCCGGCTCAACCGCGCCAGCCACCCGTTCCTGGCTTTCCGCACGCGAGGCAGAAGAACTCGCGCGCCTGGGCGACGAAACCGGCGCGCTGCGCGCCGTGGAACGTGCCCTGATAGCCTACGATTTCGCACGCCCACGCTCCGAGCGGCCCTGGACCGCGTTCTTCGGCGCAAGCAGGCTCGGCAGCATGACAGTGTCGGCGTACACGGCCTTGCGTCACCGCGACGCCACCGCTGCAGCCGACTCGCTGCTGACGTCCCTCTCACCCACGGAAAACAAAGTCCGGGCGATCGTACTTTCCGACCTCACAATCAACGCGGCTCAGACAAACGATTACGACCGAGCGACCGCGCTGGTTTCTGATGCTATCGAGCTGACTCTACGGACGGAAACCACCCTTGCCAAGCAACGACTCTTGACGCTCGCAGCCACGCTGCCCTCGGCCAAGGGAGATACCACCGGCGTTCTGCGCGACCACATTATGTCGACTCTCCGCCGGTAGCGGCCGGCACTCAGGAGCGACGGGTCTCCTCAGTAACCCACGACAAGTAATCGTCGCTGCCGCCAACAATCGGAAGCGCGACGACTTCCGGAACGTCGTAACTGTGATTCTTCTTGATGTGTTCAGTGAGCGCGTCGAGTCGGTCAGTGCTGGTCTTGACCCAACACTGCCACTCCTGGTCATTCTGAACACCACCCTCCCACCGATAGATGCTGCGGATCGGTCCCACGATCTGGACACATGCCCCAAGACGGGCCTCAACGATCCCTCGGCCAAGCTCCTCGGCCACCTCCGCGCTATCCGTCGTCGTGATCACCGCACAGTGCGACTCCGCCACGTGTCCTCCCGAACTCGGCACGCCGTTTCACCAACCGCCCAAGCCTAAACCGTGGCCGCCAAACGACATGAGGGGCCGCTCCGTGCAGGCCTACTTCCCTGCGTGTGTCTGTCACGCACTGTAAGATCATCATCGCACTGCGTTGTATTGCCGAATTATCCTCTATGGGATCAAGGCCGCCTGCGGCGGCGCGACGCGATCCGGTTGGTTTGCTCGCCTAGCCGCCGGCCGAATCACGACACTGCGCGCGGCCCTTCGGACCGTGCTCGGTCGCGCCCGGCCGGCGGGGTCGTAGC
>JBOHEL010000141.1:0-10224 GCA_050700995.1 Sciscionella sp.
GTGGACATAGTCCTTATAGACGATCTCCCCAACCTGCTCGTCCCAGGCGGCGTTGACGTCGGGAGTGCGGCGCACCGCGAGGCAGATCGCCTTCGCCGCGAACGCCAGCGGGGTGAGCTTCACATCCGAGAACTCGGGCGTGTTCTTCAGCTTCGCCCGCAGCTCCATCATGGGAGTGACATCTACGGTGAGGAACTCGGTCACATGCGGAGCGGAGAACGCACTCTGCACCATGGCGCTCGCGGTTGCCTTGCGTACGCCCTTGACAGGTACGCGACGCTCCCTGCTCGCCGCGTCATAGCTGCCGGCCGCGGCTTCAGTCACCGTGCCGTTCGCCGCGCGCCGCACCGCCTCGCGGGTGACCACCTGCCCCTGCTCGCTGCATGCCAGCGAGCGCAGGTCAACGCCGAGGTCCTTCGCCAGCTTGCGAACCGGTGGCTTGGCCAGCGGCACGTAGCCACCCTTGAGCGCGGGCTCCGGCACGGCCGCGGGTTCTGACCCGGCTGCGGGCACGGACTGTTGGGGCTTGCGCGCGCGCCGCTTCGCGACCGCGGTCTTCGATCCGTAACCGACCAGCGGCTTCATCTCCTCCTCGGCCACCTCCGCCGCGCCATCACTCGCCGCCGGCGCTGCCGAGCCGCCGGGGTCGACATCGATGGTGAGAATCGGTGTGCCGACCTCGACCGTCTGACCTGCCTCGACGTGCAACTCGGTCACCACGCCTGCCCACGGGCACGGCAGCTCGACGGCTGCCTTGGCGGTCTCGACCTCGACGACGATCTGGTTGACGGTGACCTCGTCGCCCGGCTTCACATACCAACTCAGGATGTCTGCTTCGGTCAACCCCTCCGCGGTATCGGGCAGGGGGAATTGCTTGAAATCAGGCATTGTCGTTTCCCCTTACCAAGCCAGCGAACGGTCGACGGCGTGCAGCACCCGGTCAAGGTCTGGCACGTAGTGCTCCTCCAGCTTGGCAGGCGGGTACGGGGTATCGAACCCGGTCACGCGCAGCACCGGCGCTTCCAGCGAGTAGAAGCACTCCTGCTGCACCCGCGCGGCGATCTCCGAGGTCAGCGAGGACTCTGAGGGCGCCTCGCTGACCGCGATCAGCCGCCCGGTCCGGCGCACCGATTCGAAAACCGGCGTCAAGTCGAGCGGGGAAAGCGTGCGCAGATCGATCACTTCGAGTGAAGTGCCGTCTTCCGCCGCCGCCGTGGCCGCATCCAGACAGACCTTCATCGACGGCCCGTAGGAAGCCAACGTTGCCGCGGATCCAGTGCGCACCACCCGCGAGGCGAACAGCGGGCCCGGCGTCGCCGACGTGTCGACCTCGGCTTTCAGGTTGCCGGAGTGATAAAGCCGCTTCGGTTCGAAGAAGAGCACCGGGTCGTCACATGCGATGGCCTGCTGGATCATCCAGTACGCATCGGCGGCGTTCGAGCACGAGACGACTTTCAACCCGGCAACGTGCGCGAACAACGACTCCGGCGACTCCGAGTGGTGCTCGACCGCGCCGATGCCGCCGCCGAAGGGCACCCGGATCACCACCGGCATCTTGACCCTGCCCTGGGTGCGGTAATGGATCTTCGAGAGCTGCGAGACGATCTGGTCGAAGCCGGGGAAGATGAACCCGTCGAACTGGATCTCGCAGACCGGGCGGAACCCACGCACCGCCAGCCCGACGGCGGTGCCGATGATCCCGGACTCCGCCAGCGGGGTATCCAACACCCGCTGCTCGCCGAAGTCCTTCTGCAGTCCGTCGGTGATCCGGAAAACCCCACCGAGCTTACCGACGTCCTCGCCGAGGATAATGACCTTGTCGTTGGCCTCCATCGCGGCACGCAGCCCGAGGTTGAGGCCCTTGCCGATGGTCAGTTTCTGCACGGCAGATGGCGCGGTGTCTACAGTGGACTGAGTTGGCGCGGCCATCATCGCTCACCTGCCTCGGCGAAGCCCGCGACGTAGGCGAGGTACTCCGCGCGTTGCGCCTCAAGTACCGGTGACGGCTCGGCGTAGACGTTGGAGAAGATCCGGTCCGGCGGCGGATCGGGCATGTTGAAGCAGAAATCGCGCAGCTCGGCGGCGAACCGGTCGGACTCGGCCTGAATCTCGTCGAAGAACGCCTGATCGGCGAGGCCGTGCCGAGCCAGGTGCACCCGCACCCGCTCGATCGGGTCCTTCAGCTTCCACGCCTCCAGCTCATCCGAGAGCCGGTAGCGGCTCGGATCGTCGGTGGTGGTGTGTGCGTCCATCCGGTAGGTGAACGCCTCGATCAGCACCGGACCGTTGCCGTGCCGGCATTCCTGCAGCGCCCACCGGGCGACCGCAAGGCAGGCAAGCACGTCGTTGCCGTCGACTCGGATTCCGGGGAACCCGTAGCCACGAGCACGCTGGTAGAGGGGCAGCCGAGACTGCCTGGCGGTGGGCTCTGAGATGGCCCACTGGTTGTTCTGGCAGAAGAACACCAGTGGCGCGTCGTACACCGCGGCCCACACGAAGCCCTCGTGCACATCGCCCTGGCTGGTCGCGCCGTCGCCGAAGAAGCACATCGTGGCTTCGTCGGTTTCCGATGGGCGACCGTCGCCATCGGTGTTGCCTACCTTGCCCTCGAACTTCTGCCCCATCGCATAACCGGCCGCGTTGAGCACCTGGTTGCCGATCACGATGGTGTAGGGATGGAAGCCGTGTTTCTGGAAATCCCAGCCGCCGTGGTCGGTGCACCGGAAGATGCCGAGCAGCTCGCGGAAGTCGATGCCGCGTGCGTAGGCCACGCCATGCTCACGGTAGCTGGGGAACGCCATGTCCTGCGGGCGCATCGCCCTGCCCGCACCGATCTGGGCGGCCTCCTGGCCCAGTAGCGGAACCCAGATGCCGAGCTGGCCCTGCCGCTGCATCGCGTTGGCTTCCCGATCGGCGCGCCGCACCAGCACCATATCGCGGTAGAGCGCTCGAATGTCCGCCGTTGTGACGTCCTCGATGTAACGGCTGTAGTCGGGGTGATCGACGCGCTCACCCTCCGGGGTGAGCAGCTGCACCAACTCGGCGCCACCTTCGCTTGTCGCACGCAAACCAGCGATCACCTGTTCTGGGGTCGGTCTGGCGGCGGTGGCGGAGGGCGCACCCACCGGTGGGTGCTCCTGAGCGGAGGCTGGCGGCCTGAATTGCGGGGACATACGGGTCTCCTTGCCTACGTTGCCGAACCGATCGCTTGTGACGTCGGTACGGCTGCGCCGGAGGCCACCGCCACTCCGGATAGGGAGCGGCAGTCACCATCGGCGCTGACGGTTGTCACCCTCCATCCTGGCATGAGTTGACTCACAGTGGCGAGGCACCCGTGCCAATTCCACACCGGCCGCAACCCGCTGATCTGGTAAAACGCTTGAAGGTCCGATCGTAGGGAGTCAAACGGAGTAACCGTCGACGCTGGTCACCCCGTTGCCGCCATCACCCGTTCGGATGCATCGTGTGCACCCCGTGGCGATCACAACACGTGACGTGTTGCTCGCCACAGCGATGTGAGGTCGAACAAGCGGTGCCATAATGGCACCATGAAACGGATCAACCTCCGAGATGTACCCGACGAGACCTACCAGGCTCTCGCCACCGGCGCCAAGGCGAAACATCAGTCGCTGAACACCTTCGTGGTCGGCAAGCTAGCCGAGGCGGCGGCGGTGCTGGCGGCCGAGGAATACCTCGAGTCGTATATCCCGCCGCAGGCAACCGGGATCACCACAGACGACGCCGTCGCGGCCGTGCGTGAGGTCCGGCACGCCTCGTGAGTCTCGCGGTCGTGGATGCCTCGGTCATGGTGAGCTTCTATGCGGCCGAGGACGCCAGGCGGTCCTCGGTCGCCGCACGGCTCGCCGCTGGGCACGCGCTGTTCGCACCCGCACACTTCGACGCCGAAGTGGTCTCCGCGCTGCGTGGCCTGGCGCGCGGCAATCCCGTGCTGGTGAACACCGCGCCGCGCGCGCTGGCACACCTAGCGGGCTTCCCGGTCCGCCGAATGCCACTCGCACCATTGCTGGCCCGCATGTGGCGATTACGCGAGAACTTCACGCCATACGACGCTGCCTATGTGGCACTCGCCGAGCAGTTGAGCTGCACCCTGATCACCTGCGATGTGAAACTGGCAAACGTTTCCGGCACGAACTGCGAGTTCGACGTCATCGCATGATGCGCGGCGGCGCGCCTCCCATGTGCCGCTCGGGGCGTGACCGATGGCAGTATCGGACGGCGTGGATAACGCAGCGGTGCGGACGAAGGTCCGCGAGATGTGGGACGGCACCATCCTGGAGAGCTTGTCCGAGCTCGTCGCGATACCCGCGGTGTCAGCGTCCTTCGATCAGGACTGGGCGTGCAGCGGGCACCTGGACGCCGCGGTCGAGCACGCCAGGAAGTGGCTGGCCTCGCAGCACCTGCCCGGCGCCACGATCGAGGTGGTGCGGCTACCGCGACGCGGGCCACTGCTGATGGTGGACGTGCCTGCCTCCGACGGCGCGCCTGATGCCGGAACCGTGCTGCTCTACGGCCACCTCGACAAGCAACCGCCGGTCGCCGACTGGGCGGACGGCTTGGACGCCTGGACGCCGGTGGTGCGCGACGGCAGGCTCTACGGACGCGGCGCCGCCGACGACGGCTACGCCGGGTATGCCTCGGCTGCCGCGATCGAGGCGGTCGCAGCCTCGGGCGGTAGCCACGGCCGTTGCGTGCTGTTGCTGGAGACCGGCGAGGAGTCCGGCAGCCCCGACCTGCCGGCCTACCTGGAGCATCTGCGGCCCAGGCTGGGCGAGGTGACACTGGTGGTGTGCCTCGACTCTGGTGCGAACGACTACGACCGGATGTGGCTGACCACATCACTGCGCGGCTTGGTGCAGGTCAACCTGACGGTCCGGGTGCTCGACGTGGCGCAGCATTCCGGCCTCGCCAGCGGCATCGTGCCGAGCTCGTTCCGGATCGCGCGTGCGCTCCTGGAACGCCTGGAAGATGCTGCGAGCGGCGAGGTGCGGCTGCCGGACCTACATGTCGGAATCCCGGATGATAGGGCGCGCGAAGTCCGCGAGACGGTGGCGGCGGCGCCCGGTTCGGTACGCGACGGGTTTCCGATGGTTCCCGGTGTGCATCAGGTTTCCGACGACGAGGTGGAGCTGACGCTGAACGGCAGTTGGCGCCCGACGCTGTCGGTGACCGGGGCCGATGGCCTGCCCGCACCGGCCGACGCAGGCAACGTGTTGCGCACCCACACCACACTGTGCCTGAGCTTCCGACTGCCGCCGACGGCGGACTCCGCGCAGGCGCTTGCCGCTGTGCGCACGGCGCTGACCACCGACGTCCCGTACGGCGCGCGAGTCGAGCTTTCCGGAGTGGAGTCCGCCGACGGTTGGAACGCGCCCGCGCTGGCCCCATGGCTCGCCGCCGCGCTCGACGAGGTTGGTGCCACGACATTCGGGCAGCCGTGGCGAACGATCGGCCTCGGCGGCTCGATCCCGTTCATGGGGCTGCTGCACGAGTCGTACCCACGGGCGCAGTTTGTCATCACCGGTGCGCTGGGACCGCAGAGCAACGCACACGTGCCCGACGAGTCACTGCACCTGGATTACGCGGCCAAGCTGACCGAGGCGATCGCGCTGCTGCTCGACGCGCACGCTCGCCGCTGAGAATCCGGCGAGAGGATCCGCAGCGACGGGGGCAGGCAAGATCGTGGCACGTGGCAGGGATACTTGTCGCTGTGACTTCAGCGGAACGGGCCAGGCTGGCCGAGGCCGACGCGCCTGACGCGCCGTGGCGGCTGTGGGGCCCGTTCCTCTCGGGTCGGCAGTGGGGCACGGTGCGTGAGGACTACTCGGCGAGCGGTGACGCCTGGAATTCCTTCCCCTTCGACCAGGCAAGGGCGCGCGCCTACCGCTGGGGCGAGGACGGCATCTGCGGCATCTCCGATTGCTACGGCTTTCTGAACTTCGCGCCCGCGTTGTGGAACGGCAACGACCCGATCCTCAAGGAGCGCTACTTCGGACTGTCCAACGGTGAGGGCAATCACGGCGAGGACGTCAAGGAGCATTGGTGGGTACTGGACGGCACCCCAACCCACTCCTACATGAAGGTGCTCTACCGCTATCCGCACGCGGAGTACCCCTACCAGCAACTGCGAGACCTCGCCGCGCGGGCCGGTCGCGACGGCAGCACACCGAAGCTGTCTGACACCGGGGTGCTCGACGATGATCGGTTCTTCGATGTCACGGTGACCTACGCGAAAGCTCGGCACGACGACATCTGTGTCGAGATCTCCGCGACCAATCATGGCAAGGAACCTGCACCGCTGCACCTGCTCGGCCAACTGTGGTTCCGCAACACCTGGTCATGGGGGCGTGATGCGCGCAAGCCGTCGCTCGTAGCCTCCACTGTGGACGGTCCTCGCGTGACGGCCGAGCATTCCACTCTCGGCAAGTACACGCTACACGTTGACGGTTCCCCGACACTGCTTGTCACCGACAACGACACCAACGAACGCGCGCTCTTCGGCGCCGATCGCAACCTCACCAGGTACACCAAGGACGGCATTGATACCCACGTGGTGGCGGGCGAAACCGACTCCTGCCAGGTGCTCGGGCAGGGCGTGGCGTCACTACCAGGTACCAAAGTCGCCGCGTGGTACCGGTTCGACGCCGTGGGTCCAGGCGAGACCGTCACCGTGCGGCAGCGGCTGGTCGCCGGAAGCGGGCACGGCGACCCGTTCGGCGGCGATTTCAAGTCCACAATGGTCATTCGTGCCGCTGAGTCCGAAGAGTTCCACCGCGACCTGGCCCCCGCTGCTACCGACGACGAGCGGAAGGTACTGCGCAGATCGCTGGCAGGCTTGCTTTGGAGCAAGCAGCACTACCGTTTCCGGGTGCGGGACTGGCTGCAAGGGGACCCGGCGCAGCCGCAGGCACCGGATGCGCGGCGGGCCGCGAACGCCCGCAACACCCACTGGCGGCACCTGGATGTCGCCGACGTGATCGCCATGCCAGACGAGTGGGAATACCCCTGGTTCGCCGCGTGGGATCTGGCGTTCCACGCGGTGCCGCTTGCGCTGGTCGACCCTGCCTTCGCCAAGGAGCAGGTACTGCTGCTGTGCCGGGAATGGCTGATGCACCCCAACGGCCAGATTCCGGCATACGAGTGGGAGTTCGGGGACGTCAACCCGCCGGTGCATGCCTGGGCCGCGTTGCAGGTGTACCGCACGGAACGGGCCGCAACCGGTACCGGCGACCGCAAGTTCCTCGCCGAGGTCTTCCACAAGCTGCTGCTGAACTTCTCGTGGTGGGTCAACCGCAAGGACACCGACGGCAACGACCTGTTCGAGGGTGGCTTCCTCGGCATGGACAACATCGGGCCGGTGAACCGCTCAGCCCCGCTGGCAGGCGACTGGCGGTTGGAGCAGTCAGACGCGACCAGTTGGATGGCGAGCTATTCGCTGCACCTGCTGCAGATCGCGCTGGAACTCGCGCGGCACGACCGCGCCTACGAGGATGTCGCGACGAAGTTCGTGCAGCACTTCCTTTTCATCGCGCACGCATCCACCAGCTTCGGGTCGGCGGGCCGAGGGATCTGGGACGAAGCCGACGGCTTCTGCTACGACCTGGTATCACGCACCACCGCCGACGGCTCGGTGGAGTCCCAGCCGGTCAGGGTGCGCTCGATGGTTGGGCTGGTTCCGCTGCTCGCCTGCGCGGTGCTGGAACCGTGGGTGTTCGCCGAGCTTGACGTGTTCACCGCCCGCCTGGAGTACCTGCTGCGCAGGCAGCCGGAGTTCTGCGATTTCATCAACTGGCAGTCCGATGTGGACGGTAGTCGTCGCGCACTGCTGTCGTTGCTGGACGGCTGGAAGCTGCCCAAGGTGCTGCGTCGCATGTTCGACGAAGCGGAGTTCCTTTCGCCGCACGGCATCCGCTCGCTTTCGGCGGCACACCACGCCGGGCTCGATGTCGAGATCGCCGGGCAGGAGCACACCATCGGCTACGAACCGGGGGAGTCCCGTAGCGACATGTTCGGCGGCAATTCAAACTGGCGCGGTCCGGTGTGGTTCCCGACCAACTCGCTACTGGTTGATGCCCTGCGCACCCTGGACACCTTCCACAGCAAGGAGTTCACCTTCGAGCTGCCGACAGGTTCCGGCAAGTGGGTAACCGCGGGTGGCGCCGCCGACGAGCTGGCGGGCAGGCTGATCTCGTTGTTCCTGCCAGGCGAGGACGGTGCCCGCCATGCCGACGGCGAACGGATCGAGGCAGGCGACTCCCCGCTGTGGCGTGAGCACGTCACGTTCAACGAGTACTTCCACGGCGACACCGGGGAAGGCCTCGGAGCGTCCCACCAGACGGGCTGGACCGCACTGGTCGGGGCCTTGATCGCCCGCGGCCTGCGCCCGGGTGACGAATAGGACGTACCCGCCACCACTGGCATCCGCCGCCACATCCCCCTTCGAGGGCAGCGTCCCGTCTGGCATCTCAGACAGTCCCTTCTGGTGTGCTCTGGCGCACAGTACCGCGGTGCGGCTGAGATACCTCCATGGCGGCGATTCCATTGCGATCCGGAGGGGTACGCCCCACGATGGACCGCGGCCGGGTACGTTACCGCCGCTTGCGCTACACGCCTCGCCGGCAGGACGCTCCCGCCGGTCAGCGAAAGGAGCCGTCCTTGCCACGCCATCCCTATCCTCGCGCGCTTGCGCTGCTGGCAGCCTGCGCAACGCTGGCTGGAATCCTCACCGCGTGCGGAGCGACCACCCACAAGCCCGGTAGCTCGTCCGCCGGCGGGTGCACCGCAGGCCAGCCGGTCACTCATCCAGATCCGAAGCCTGCGAAGGTGAGCGTGTCGCTGGATTCGCAAGCCGCCGCGAAGGTGCCCGCCGCCCTGAAAGCCAAGGGCACATTGACGGTCGCGGAGGACCCCTCCTACGCACCGAACGAGTTCACGTCGGGGAACTCGAACCAGCCGATCGGTATGGACATCGACCTCGCCAAGGCACTCGGCCAATCGCTCGGGCTGAAGGTGAAGTTCGCCAACTCCAGCTTCGACGGCATCATCGCGGGTATCCAGGCGGGTCGCTACGACCTCGGGATGTCCTCCTTCACCGACACCAAGGATCGCGAGAAGGTCGTCGACTTCGTGACCTACTTCAAGGCAGGCACATCGATCATGGTGCCGAAGTGCAACCCGAAGAACATCAACTCCGACCTCGACCTGTGCGGTAAGACCGTCGGCGCGGAGAACGGCACCATCCAGATCGACCAGCTCACCAAGAAGGACGCGGACGGTTCGATCGTGGCGAAATGCCTCAAAGCGGGCAAAAAGGCGCCGAGCGGGAAGGGCTACCCACAGCAGACCGACGCCAGCTCCGCGCTGCAGGCAAAACGGATCGACGCGTATATCGCAGATTCACCGGTTGTGGACTACGCGCTGAAGAAGACAACGGGCGCCTTCCAGAAGGCAGGCAGTGATCTCGGCGTCGCTCCGTACGGCATCGCGGTGCCGAGGACCGCGGGCACCTTGAAGTACGCCTTGCAAGCCGCGTTGCAGAAGCTCATGGCGGACGGAACCTACAAGAAGATCCTGGGCAACTGGGGGGTCGCAAGCGGCGCCATCGACCAGTCCAAGATCAACGACGCACAGGGCTGAACCCATGGCCGAACACACCATGTCGTCGGTGGCGGACCCAGATGTCGAACAGATCCGCGCCATCCCGGTCCGCCACCCCGGCAGGTGGGTCGCAGCCGCCGTGCTACTGCTGCTCGCCGCGATGTTCGCCCACAGCCTTGTCACGAACGCGAAGTGGGATTGGGGTGTGGTCGGACATTACTTCTTCTCCGACCGCATCCTGCAGGGCCTGCTGATCACCATCGAGATCACCGCGCTCGCCATGGTCATCGGGATCGTCGGTGGCGTCATCGTCGCGGTGATGCGACTGTCGGACAACCCGATCGTTTCCACCATCTCGTGGCTCTACGCCTGGTTTTTCCGAGGCACTCCCGTGCTGGTGCAGGTGATCTTCTGGTCCTTCATCGGCCTGCTCTACCCCTACATCGCGCTCGGCATCCCGTTCGGCCACGAGTTCGTGTTCTTCGACTCCAACAAGCTGATACCGGTCTTCGTCGGCGCGGTGCTCGGCTTCGGGCTGAACGAAGCGGCCTACATGTCGGAGATCGTGCGTGCGGGCATCCTCTCGGTCGACCACGGCCAGACTGAGGC
>JBOHEL010000142.1:0-10151 GCA_050700995.1 Sciscionella sp.
GTGCGCACCACGGCCGCGCGGTTCATCCCATTCGGCCCTGCCCGCACCGGGCCGCGCAGTCCCGCGGTGCCGAAGGTGAGTGGGCCGCTCATGCGGTCCGCCAACTCGGTGACGGCGGACGAATCCCCGGCCATCGCATGGGCGAGCACCTGCTGCAGTTCGGTGGCTGCCGCTGGATCGCAGTCATCGGCGATCCAGCGGTATGCGGCATCGCGCAGTCGCCTGGTCAGCTTCGGGTTGCCGGGTGGTTGGCTCACGACCTGGTCACCAGCTCGGCCAGCAGCTCCCCCATCCGGCTAGCGGCGGCCTTGCCTGCTTCCAACACTTCCAGATGATCCAGCGCCTCTCCGGTTATCCCGGCCGCCAGGTTGGTGACCAGTGAAAGGCCGAATACCTCCGCGCCATCGGCGCGCGCCGCGATCGCCTCTAGCACGGTGGACATGCCGACAAGGTCGGCGCCGAGGGTACGCAGCATCCTGATCTCCGCGGGTGTCTCGAAATGCGGACCGGGCATCCCCGCGTAGACACCCTCCTCCAACGACGGGTCGATCTGCTGTGCCACCGCGCGAAGCCGGGCGGAGTAGAGGTCTGTCAGGTCGGTGAACTGTGCCCCCACCAGCGGGGAGGTCGCCGTCAAGTTGAGATGGTCGGAGATCAGCACTGGCTGCCCTACCTCCATCCCGGCCCGCAGCCCGCCTGCAGCGTTGGTGAGTATCACGGTCTCGCAGCCCGCGGCGATCGCGGTACGCACGCCGTGCACCACGCGAGGCGTTCCCACGGCCTCATAAAGGTGGGTGCGTCCGAGCAGCACCAGTACCCGGCGGTCGCCCAGCGCGATCGAGCGGACGGTGCCGCCGTGACCGACCACTGTGGGTGCCAGGAATCCTGGCAGTTCTGCCATGGGGATCTCGGCGTCCGGAGGGCCGATCACATCCGCCGCGGGGCGCCATCCTGAACCGAGTACGACCGCGATGTGGTGGCGCTCGACACGACTGCGCTCGGCGATGGCCGCCGCGGCTCTCTTGGCGGTGCCCGCGTCCGGCTGGGCTGTCTGCTGCTGTGTTGGCGTCACCCGGTGAGCCTAGAGGTTGCCCACCTGTGGCTCTCGTCAAGCCGCTCACCATTCGGCTTGCCAGGTAGCTACGGTAGAGCTCATGGAACACAGCGCGCAGCGACTTGGCCGGGCTCTTGTGGTAGTAGTCGACGATCGGGTGAAGAACGGCGAGCACGAGGACAAGACCGGGCCACTGGTCACCGAACTCCTTGGGGAGGGTGGCTTCATCGTGGATGGCACGGTCGCCGTCACCGCGGATATGGTGTCCATTCGCAACGCGCTCAACACGGCGGTGATCGGCGGCGTCGATCTCGTGGTCACCATCGGCGGCACCGGGGTGTCGCCGCGCGATGTGACCCCCGATGCGACCCAGGGCGTACTGGATCGGCCGATTCCCGGCATCGCCGAGGCGCTGCGGTCATCCGGACTGGCTGCGGGAGCGATGGATGCCGGTATCTCCCGGGGGCTGGTAGGGGTCTCCGGCAGCACGCTGGTGGTAAACCTCGCACCTTCGCGGGGCGCGATTCGCGACGGCATGGCAACGCTCGCCGCGCTGGTTCCCCACGTGATCGAGGAGCTGTCCGCGCTCGACTAGGACGCGGGGGAAACCCGCAGTTTCCCCAACGATATCGGAAGCGTTAGTGGCCGTGGGGCTTGCCGGATCCGGGCCCCTGGTGCTTGTCGCGGTCGAGCACTGAACCGACCTTCTTGTTCACGGCGCCGATGTGGTCGGAGTACTTACCGCCCGTCGCCTTGTCGACCTGCGTAGCGGCCGCGTCGACGCCCTTGGCCGCGGCTTCACTGGCTCTTTCCGCATAGGGCTTCGCCTTCTCGGCGAACTCGCCTGCCTTCTCGGTCGCGCGCTGCGCAAGTGGACCCGCCTTCTCGGCAAGTTCCTCGGCGGTCGCCGCCGCTTTGTGCCTGGCTTGCTCGGCGAAGTCCTTGGCCTTGTCAACGAAACTCATCGCCCCGCCGCCTCTCGTGCTGATGCTGTTGTCATCCAGCATGCCAGCCGTCGCCGCATCCTGCTGGGAACAGGCAGAATGGGGTGATGCCGCAACGACCGGAAGAGGGGCGCGCGCGCCCCAGCAAGCGGGAACTCGCTGAAATCTTCGGCGATGTGCTACCCGATACCACCAAGGACGAACGGAGCGAGGAGCCTGGCGACACCGACTCCTGGCACCTGCGGAACCGGCCACCCCATCACGACAGGGAGCGGTAAACGATCCGGTCAGTCGGCTTCGTGCGTGCTGCTGCGGCTGCGGCCTGCTGCTCGCGTAGCACGACGCACTCCTCCTGGCGTGGCGGCAGTGATGCCGCCCTGTCGCCTCAGCTAGCGGAATGTGACCGTGACTGGACCATTGAGCGAGGCAGCGGCAACCCGTGTCGCGATGTCCCTGGGCAGTGCGAGCAGGACCAGACGCCCATGATCAGTGGACTTCGGTGCGTCGCCCACCGTGATGACGGTGGCGTTCGTCGCCAGAGTCCCCGCCTGGGGTGGCCCGCTCGGGTACTCAGTGTCGCCCGAGGACACCACATCGACGCGCATTCCCGGGCGGAGCAGCTCGGCGACACCGGCGTCCGCCAGCCGCACGCCGACGGTAGCCGCGTCGGCGTTGCCGGTAGTAAGACGAGTGTTGGCTGGTCCGACTACGCGTACATCGGTGATCGGCTCACCGGATCGTACCGCTCCAGCCAGCGCGCGTCCGGTCGCCGCTGCCGGTGTTGTCAGCACCCGATCGGGTAGGGCATCGGGTGGCAGGCTGCGCACCGTGACGTCTGCCGGACCGAGCACCGTGCCTGCCGCGAGGTCGCGCGCGGCCACCAGAGCGGGAACCCGCGCCGTGCCACCCGCGGCGGCCGGTCGCACGGCGAGCGCGCCAGCGAGCAGCAACAGCGCGATGGCTACCGCCCGGCGCACCGCCATCGAACGGGGCCAACCCGTGGTGCCCATCAGCCGCCGGAGGCGCTCCCGCAACAGCGGCGCGAGCGCCTGCGCTCGATCTTGTCCAGACCCCATCGATGCCTCCCGCCGACGACCCGGTGCTCACGGATCCGAAGGTAGGGGCGTCACAGGCACTCCGGGCGACGGTCGGCGAAACTGTGGATAACCAGCCGGCCTGTGGATAACTCCCGAGGATGTTCTAGGGCGCGACTTTGGCGGTGGAGGTGCTTGAGTTCGACGAACTCGACCCGGAACTGGACGACGAACTCGTGCTCGACGAGGACGAATCCGTCGATGTAGAGCTGGCTGACGTGCCGGAAGTGTCGGACTTACCCTTGCCGTCGCCCTTGCCGTCGCTCTTGCCGTCGCCCTTGTCGGAGCTGGAGCCTGCCCCTGAGCTTGCCTTGGCCCCGGTGGCCGCGCGGCTGTCGTTGCGGTAGAAGCCGCTGCCCTTGAAGACCACGCCGACCGAGCCGTAAAGCTTGCGCAATGTGCCGGAGCACTCCGGGCATTCCGTCAATGCGGAGTCCGTGAAGGACTGCACCGCTTCGAAACGGTGATCGCACGCCTTACACGCATACTGGTACGTTGGCACGATTTGCTCCCCTTCAGGCGCGAAACTTCACTTAGCACTCTACCACTGAGAGTGCTAGCCACCGGCGAGCGGGACTAGTCCGAGACCTGGGGTGAGTGCTGCGGTCACCGGCCGATCGTGTGGCTCTGACGGCAACTTATCTACGATCTCGACATCCCGGACAATCGCGATCACCGGGGTGCCCGTGGTGAGCAGTGCCAGGGTGCGGTCGTAGTACCCGCCGCCGCGCCCGAGCCGGAAACCCCGCCTGTCGACCGCGAGAGCAGGCACCAGCAGAGCGGACGCACGCAGCACGGCGGCGCTGCCCAACCTCGGGCCTACCGGCTCGTCGACGCCGAGGGTGCCGCGCCGCAACGCCCGTGCGCTAGTGTATTCCGACCAGTCGAGCGGCCGGCCGGGCGCGGTGACCGGCAGCAGCACCCTGGCGCCCGCCCCACGCAGCCGCTCCACCAGCTCAAGCGACCCCGGTTCCGATCTCATCGGTACATAGCAGCAGATCGTGTCCCCGCTCGTCGGGTGCAGATCACGCACCGCGGCGGACGCGAGTGCGCTCGCCTCGGCCTCGCGCAGCCCCTGGGGCAGCTCTCGGCGAGCGGTTGACAAGTGGGCACGCCATGCAATTTTGGACGCGGCGTTAGCTGGCCCGTACATGTGGTGAGGTTAGGCTCCTTGGCCATGAGCCCCACGACTGCCTTCCACACCGCGATAGTGCCTGCCGCCGGACTCGGTACCCGCTTCCTGCCAGCCACCAAGGCGGTGCCCAAGGAACTGCTGCCGGTGGTCGACACGCCAGGAATCGAACTGGTGGCCGCGGAGGCCGCGGAGGCCGGTGCACAGCGGCTGGTGATCGTGGTCTCACCTGGCAAGGAATCTGTCGCCGAATACTTCCGGGCCCAGCCGGAGCTGGAACACACCCTGGCAGACCGCGGCAAGGGCGAGCTGCTTGACAAGGTCCGCAGGGCGCCGAACCTGATCAATGCCGAGACCGCCATCCAGAAGGAGGCGCTCGGCCTCGGGCACGCGGTGGGATGCGCCGAGGGCAACCTGGACGAGGGCGACGAGGCTGTCGCGGTACTGCTGCCCGACGACCTTGTGCTACCGACCGGAGTGCTCAAGCGGATGGCACAAGTGCGCGCGGAGTACGGCGGCAGCGTGCTCTGCGCGTTCGACATCCCGAGGGAGCAGATCTCCGCGTACGGGGTGTTCGACGTCACCGACACCGGTGATGAGGACATCAAGCGGGTGCGCGGGATGGTGGAGAAGCCCGCGCCTGACGAGGCGCCGTCGACCTTCGCCGCCGCGGGCCGTTACCTGCTCGATCGGGCGATCTTCGACGCGCTGCGGCGGATTACCCCTGGCGCCGGAGGCGAGTTGCAGCTCACCGACGCCGTCGCGCTGCTGATCGAGGAAGGGCATCCGGTGCATATCGTGGTGCATCGCGGTGGCAGGCACGACCTCGGCAATCCCGGCGGATTCCTCAAGGCCGCCGTCGACTTCGCGCTTGAGCATCCGGATTACGGCCCTGGCCTGCGGGATTGGCTCACTCAGCGGTTGGAGAACCGTCGATGAAATCAGTGGCGGAGCAGCTCGCGAAGGTCCTCGCCTCGGCGGTGCGGCCGTCGCCGGTGCGGGTGGCGATTTCCGAGGCGCAGGGACTCATCTGCGCCGAGGAGGTCGTTGCCGAGCGTGCGCTGCCAGGGTTCGATCAGGCCGCCGTCGACGGGTACGCGGTTCGCAGCGTGGACGTGCGGAGCGCGGGCGAGGAGCCGGTGACACTGCCGGTGGTCGGCGAGATCGGCGCGGGTTCTCGGCAGCCCCGCCGGTTGAACCCAGGGCAGGCGGTGCGGGTGGCGACCGGCGCGCCGCTGCCGACCCTGGCCGATGCGGTGGTGCCGCTCGGGCACACCGACGGTGGCCAGGCCAACGTGCTGGTCTCCCGCTCGGTGCCGTCGGCTGCCTATGTGCGGCGCACCGGGGAGGACGTGCAGACCGGGGATGTCGCGGTGCGCAGGCAGTCGGTAATCGGTTCCGCCCAGGTCGGGCTGCTGGCCGCGGTGGGACGCAACAAGGTGCTGGTGCATCCTAGGCCGCGGGTGTCGATCATCTCGGTCGGTGACGAACTGGTCGATGTTGACCGCACCCCAGGTGCGGGCCAGGTCTACGACGTGAACTCCTATGCACTGGCCGCTGCGGCGCGCGATGCGGGAGCCGAGGTCACCAGGGTCGGGATCGTGCCGAGCGAGGCGAGGCGCCTGCTCGATGTGGTGGAGGGCAGGCTGCTGCTTTCGGAGATCGTGGTGGTCGTCGGTGGTGTGGGGGGCGCAAGCGGGGAAGATATTCACGGCGCGCTCGGCGATCTCGGCAAGATCGACGCCACCAGGGTGGCGATGCATCCCGGCTCGGTGCAGGGGTTCGGCAGGCTCGGCCCCGATGAGGTGCCGACCTTCCTGCTTCCGTCCAACCCGATGAGCGCGCTCGTAGTGTTTGAGGTACTGGTGCGGCCGCTGATTAGAGCGGCGCTCGGCAAGAAGAACCCGCACCGGAGGGAGATCGGCGCGCGACTGCTGTCACCGGTCACCTCGACCAAGGGGCGCAAGGGGTACCTGCGCGGGCAGTTGCTGCGTGATGAGAACACCTCGGAGTACCTGGTGCGGCCGCTGGGGCTCTCGGGGTCCCACCTGCTCGCGGCACTCGCGGAGGCGAACGCGCTGATCTTGATCGACGAGGACACCACCGAGGTGGTGGCGGGTGACGATGTCCGGGTGAGCTTCCTCGCCCAGCGGGGGTGAGCGCCCGGTGCAGGCTGGGGGAGTGACCGGCAGGCATCCTGGCTGGCCGGGCCGCCTTGGGCCGCTGTCGGTGCCCGCAGGCGTGCTGGAGCTGCGGCGGCCCAAGCTGCGCGATGCCGGTGCCTGGAGCCGTATCCGCTTGCGGGACAAGGAACATCTCGACTACTGGGAACCGACCGCGCCGGGCACGTGGGAGGAACGCAACGCGGCGTCGGCCTGGCCCGCGCAGCTCATTGCGCTGCGATCGCTGGGCAGACGGGGGCTCTCGCTGCCGTTCGTGATCAGCGTGAACGGGACGCTCGCCGGGCAGATCACCGTCGGCAATGTGGTGCGAGGTTCGCTGTGTTCGGCGTGGGTGGGGTACTGGGTGGCGAGCGATCTGGTGCGGGGCGGGGTGGCGACTGCAGCTGTGGGGTTGCTGGTCGACCATTGCTTCTCGGCGGCTGGCTTGCACCGGCTGGAAGCGACGGTGCGGCCGGAGAATGCGGCGAGCATTCGAGTGCTCGTGAAGGCCGGATTTCGGGAAGAGGGCTTGTTTCGCCGCTACCTGGATGTGGCGGGCGACTGGCGCGACCACCTGTGCTTCGCGATCACGGCGGAGGACGCTGCGGACGGTCTGGTGCGTCGGTTAATCACACAAGGGCGCGCCAGCCAAGTGTGAATGGGTGCCTGGAACGGTATCGCGGTCACGGGCGTCTCACACGGCGTGGATTCCGCGGCCTCCGACGTAGCGCAACCTGGAAACATCTCGGCGCGCCTGCGCGACTCGTGTTACTGGTGTGACTAGCGTGGCGGTGGGAGTCGACATGGTGACGACAAGCGTGCCGCTAACGGGGAGGTGGCCAGGAGGTGCCGAGTTCGCTGATCATCGGGGCGCTCGTGGTGGCGTGGCTCGTTGTGCTGGTCCCCATGTTCGCTCGCAAGCGCCAGGAGGTCGTGACGACCGCGGATTCCGCGCTCGCCGCGCGGGTGGTGCGTAGCGGTGCCGCGTGCAGCAGGATGGAGGCCCACGCCATGTCCGAGGTCGCCGATGAGAGGGATCGCATGCGATCCGAGTCCGTCGAGGAGGACGGTCTGACCGAGGAGTTGCCGTTGCCCGAGGACGGGGCGGGCGGCTACGGCGACGAGCTCGCGGAGGACTTCATGGCGGACGACGAGCCACTGGAGGTCGTACACGCGGACGACCTGCCAGGAGCACCTCGCCGGTACCGGCCTGGCCGGGGCGGGTTCGACCCGGAAGCCGCCGAGATGGACAAGCTGGCCCGCTACGCGCACCGGCGGCGCGCGGTGTTCACGCTGCTGCTCGCGGCCGTGGCGAGCGCGCTGTTCGCGGCCGTGGCGTGGCAGGCGGCGTGGTGGCTGCACGCCGTGATCGACATTGGATTGGTCGGGTATCTGACGTATCTGCGTAGGCAGGTACGCATTGAGGAGGAGATCCGGCAGCGCAGGCTTGCCAGGATGCGCGCCGCCCGTCGGGAGTACGACGGTGCCGAACGTGAGCAGCGTACCTGGGAGTCCGAGGTGGAGCGGTCGTCATCCTTACCGGCGCAAGAACTGGCGCCCGGTACCGCCGTGGTCGACCTCGACGACGGCGACCCCGAGTTCGACGAGCTGGAAGGACCCAGTTCGCTGTCCTACCGCAGGGCCGTCGGCGAGTAGGGGTCCTCGCGCCGCGCGGGTGAGCTGGTTGCTATGCTCTCGCGGTACCAATCCGGGGCTGTAGCGCAGTTGGTAGCGCGTCTCGTTCGCATCGAGAAGGTCAGGGGTTCGATTCCCCTCAGCTCCACGCAGGTCAGAGGCCCTTTCCCGAGCTTGGGTGAGGGCCTCTGATCGTGAGTACAGCAGCAAAGTACAGCAGCTAGTCATGCAGACTGGCTCCCAACCGCTTCAATGCGTCGCGAGTGGTCTTCGAGGATGCTTGTGCGTAGATCTCCATCGTGACAGAGAACTGAGCGTGACGAAGGATGCGCATAACCTGACGCGGGTGTACGTCGAGATCCACCAACAACGTGGCGCACGTGCGGCGCCCGTCGTGCACCGTGATCTTGCGAATGCCCGCACGGTTGACGCGCTGATCCCATGAGCGGTTGAAGTTTCGTGGCTCTATCGGCGTGCCAAACTGGGTCGTAAACACCAAACCGGCACCTTGCCAAGCTCTGCCCGCAAGCGCTCTTGCCGCTTCCTGCTCCTTCTGGCGAGCCTGCAACGCGGCGTAGCAGATATCGACCAACGGCAGCGTGTCGTCCGAGGCCTCAGTCTTAGTCGCCCGATGAAGCAGCTCGCGTTGTACCCGCTGTAGTTGGAGCCCAATGGACAAGTCGGACGACTCAAAATTGACCTCACTCCAGGTCAGCCCCAATACCTCACCCTTGCGCAGGCCGAGTGTCAAGATCAGCACGTACGCCGCATAGAGCGAGTCGTGATCGGCACGAGCCGACTCGAGGAATGCCCGCGCCTCTTCGCTCGACCAGTGCTTGCCCTTGTGTTTGCGCACCGTTGGCAGCGTCACGATGGCGGCAACATTCCGTGTGATCAACTCCTGACGGATCGCGTGATTCAACGCACTGCGGAGGCAATCGCGAATGTCCCTGACCGTGCGGGCCGAGGGAGTCTCACCGCAACACTCACCAATCGCGCAGCACCGACGCTTGCGCTGCGCTCTCCGAGCGTCCTTGCCCTGCGCACAGCACTGGCAGATTTTTGGGATCTTGTTGAGCCATCCCTGAATGTCAACGAACTGCAGCCGGTCGAGACGCTTCTCGCCAAGACCCGGAACGATGTACAGCCGAACGAACAGTTCGTAATTCACGTACGTTAGTGGTGCTCGATTCGGCCTGATCACCTCCGTCAGCCAATAGTTCAGATATTCACGCACCTTCGGCACCGTCGTGGCGACAGGCCCCGCCTTGGCAACCTGATGGAGCTTGAGCCACTTCTCATGCACAACCTCGCGAGTCTGCCCATAGACGTACTTGCGCGTCCGCTTTCCCGCAGGAGTGCGAACCCACACGTACGCCGCGAACCCGTTACGGTATGGGAAAATGGAACCCTCACCGTTAGCTCGTGAACGACCAGCCATTTTCGGCCTCCTCTACCAGATGTTGAATGTATTCATCGACCCATTCCGGCAAAACCCGCCTATTGCGACCAGCCTTCAAGGATCGGATCTCTCCGCAAGTGACCAACATCTTGGTCTTCGACAAACTAAAACCCAAGCATCTGGGCCACTTCCGCCGTTGTATGCCATTTCGGCATAATCGTAGACATAAATATGTCACCTCCTTTCCGCTATCGCAGTTTCGGTTTCTTGGCGTGCGGTGTGGCGGTGTTCGCGGGCTTTGGCTGCTGCGGTGTTGGCTAGTTGTGCGTCGCCGAGGGTGAGCCAGCCGACTCCGGCGAAGGTGTAGCTCACGGTGACGGCTGCGTCTTGGCCGTCTGGGTCGGCGTCGGCCGGGATGTGCTCGCCGGGTGCGGGTGGTTTCTCGCCTTGTTGGAAGGCTTTGCGGACGGCGCGGAGTGCTCCGAGGGTGGTGGAGTAGCGCCGTGTTTTGGTGGAGAAGTGTCCGCCGTAGCCGAGCATGTGTGCCCAGTGCTGCAGCTTGCCCCAGGATGCGGCCCAGGCTTGGCGTTGTTTGGGGCTGGTGATCCATAGGGGTGGGACGCCGAGGTACCAGCAGGCCTGCAACTGGCGTGCCTGGTGGCTGTCGCGGGCGGTGTAGACCGCGAGGTGTTCGCTGCTGGGGATGCGCCGGGAGAGGTGTCCGGTGT
>JBOHEL010000143.1:0-10138 GCA_050700995.1 Sciscionella sp.
CATGCCCTCCGAGCGAGACAACCGCCGGATCTCGGCCCAATCTTCCACGTTCAGCACCCTCCAGGCTAAGCAAGGGGGTCAACTTTCAACCGTCGCCCGGGGGTCAGTTTTCACCAGTCGCCGACAGGCTTCACACAGCTGCACCGTTGAGCTTGCGCAGCCTGCTCGGCTGGGCTCACCGCTTCTCGTCCAGGCGTCGGCTCACGTCCTGTGCTCGTGTGCCCGACGCGGGCCGAGACGGGAGCGAGGCGCAGACAGGAGCGACTGGCTCGGGCGGCGGCGGGCTGCACCGGCCGAAGGTCGGGTGCCTTGATACCTATAGAGGAGGTTTCGATACCTATAGAGGAAGTTTCGACCAGCGGACCCCGACTGGTGCCGGGACCCGCTGGCGGGTGTTCACCGGCCGTCGGGCGTGTCGGTGTCGGTGGGCTCGCCCTGGCGGTGCAGCAATCGGCTCCGTACTGGCCCACTTCGCGCCACAGGTGCGCGGCGAGTTGCTTTGCGGCGTACCACTCGGTGTACAGGTCGCCGAGGTCTTGGGCGTTGGCCAGCTGCTTGCGCAGGGCGTTGAGGGTGTGGCACTGCTGGTCGGTGAGCTGGTTGTGCGCGGTGGGGATGGGGTCGGCCTGGATCATGGCTGCTCCTGCTCGGGTTGTGATCTCCTCGGTTGGGCAGGCATCGCCACGCCGGACGTGTGTCGGCCTGTCAATACATGTATTTCGTGTTGACTGGTCGGCGCGCGTCTGGCATCCCTGTGGGTGGCCAATTGAGGTGATCACTTCGCTAGCGCGGGCGTGATGCTGCGCTGCTGGCCCGGCGCGGGCCGAGACGGAGTCGGGGCGAAGACAGCAGGCGACGGCTCCGGCGGCGACGGGCGCACGTCGCGAAGCGGCGTGCCTTGACAAGATGATCAAACAGGAGAAGTCGCGCCAGGCTAGGGCCAAGAAGGCTGCGAGGAAGAGGCCACCTGCGGACGACGCTCCGGCCTGATCTGGCACGCATCTGGCACGAAAGACCCCCACCATGATCGGTGCGGGGTCTTTTGCCTTGTGGAGCCAAGGGGACTTGAACCCCTAACCCCCGCCTTGCAAATAGTGTCCGGCCCTATGCCCCATCAGGGCCTTTCCGTATAGAAACTCACGTTGACCTGCGACGGGGCAGTTACGGGCGGCGGGGACCTAGCTTCGAGTTGCTACGGGCTGGCGTGATCGTCTCCGGATTCTCCCCAACCAGGACCCTGACTCACCCGCCGTCCGATCACGCCAGGACTCCGCGCCACGACCCGCGCGCGAGCTTCACCGTGCCGTCCGGCTCGACCATCGCCCGCGCACCGAGGAACGGCGCCGCCCCCTCACGCAACCAGCTCTCGCGCGCCGCGTCCAACTCGTCCCACAGCCGCCGCACACCACCCTGATGCACCACGGGGAGCGGCTGCCCGATCAGCGTGCGCGCGCGGGCCCACGACCCATCAGGGTGCGCCATCCACGCCGTCGACGAGCCATCCAGCGACCCGCGCTCGAACCGGTGCTGGATACCCGGACTCGCGATCTCCAGCATGGTGCGCAGCTCCCACGCCTCCGCGACGTCGACGAGCGGATAGCGGCCCATGGCCACCTGCTCGCCGGCACGCTCGCCGATCGCCTCGACCAGGCTGGTGCGCTCGGCCGGATAGTCCTCGCCGGTGCGGGTGCGCATGAATCCCGCCCAATCCCGCTCAACCTGGCCGAACACGCCGTCGGGCGTCTTGGTCGCCGTCAGGATCAGCCACGTTCCGGCGATCACCGTAACCAGTCGGCCGCCAAGGCGCAGCGCGGCGAGCCACGATGGCGGGACCGGCCGCACCGCGACAGTGGACACGATCCGGTCGTAGCTGCCCGGCAGCGGCCCGGTCGCGTCCACAGTGACCACAGCGGGATGCAGGCCGGCCTCGTCGAGCCGACCGGCCGCGGCCTTGGTCAGGTACGGGTCGACGTCGACGGATGTCACCGCCTGGTCGCCGTATCGGTGCGCGAGCAGCGCGGCCCCGTATCCGGAGCCGGTGCCGACGTCCAGGACGTCCAGGCCGTCAGCGAGATGCGCGTAGCGGTACATCTTCACCAGCAACCCGGGCTCGGTCGATGACGAGGTCGGCAGCCCGATGGCCGTGTCACCCGGGCCGGCGTGGTCGGCGTGCAGCGGACCGACCCTGGTCACCAAGGACCGGTCCGCGTACACGTGCGCGAGGGGACCGTGCGTCCACTGCCAGCCGCCGTCAGCGCGCCGCCACCAGGCAGGCACGAACACATGCCGCGGCACCCTGGCCAGCGGCTCGAACCAGCGCGAACCGGGGTGCGTCACCGCATCGGCCAGGGCTTCGGCGTGCGGCCACCACTCGTCAGTCACAGGTCAGTTGTACGCCGGGGCACATGCCGGTGTCTCGGCCGGCGAGCAGTCGCCACCGTCTGAATCTGGCTTGCACGGGTCAGCGCCGGCCACGCGCGGCACGACGGCCATCGCCTCACGCCACGTCGGACCCCCCAGGATCGAGGCGAGCGACGCCGCCCTGACGTTGCCAGTGGCAAGGAAACGCCCGAGCACGCACGGCGCCACCGTGCCATCCGGCAAGATCGCCGCCTTCCCGTCGCCACACCGCCCGCACAGCTCCCCCAGCTGCGGCGCCTGGCCGCGCGCGGGCCGGCCGACGACACGCATCCGGTCCACCCCGATCCGATCGGCCGGCACGCCGAGCGCGACCAGCTCGGCGCGGGTGTCGTCGATGCGCTGCCCGTCGACGACCTCGATGATGCCGACCCGGACCGCGATACCGCGCCGCAGCGCCTCGATCAGGTTCGCACGGTTGCGGGCGTGACTGCCGGCGACCGTGGTCACCGCGTCGTGCGCCACAGGGTCGAGGCTGTAGTACGAGGTGGCCAGGGACACGGCCGGATGCTCGAACAGGCCCCACAGCTGCCGGCTGACGGTGTGCAGGTTCGAGAACACCTCGACACGGTGGCCCGCGTCCAGGGCGTGCGTGAGCAGCTGCTCGAAGGCGGGGTGTGTGAGCGGTTCGCCGCCGATGAACTGCACCTTCGGGATACCGAGGGCGGTGGCCTGGTCGATCGCGCCGACCCAGTCCTGGACGGTCATCGTGCCGTGGCCGGCGCGCGGCGAGCTGTCGGTCAGGCAGTGCGTGCACGCTAGGGGGCACTTGGCGGTCAGTTCGAGTTCGAGCATGCGCACAGGCGTGCCCGTGATCGTGGTCGGGTGTTCGAGGATGCTCAAGGTTCCTCCATGTCGATGATGGAAAAGGCCGCCCCCGGGCAGCGTGCGGGCGTTGCCGGGGGCGGCGGTCTGAGCGTCAGGAGTTCGACGCTTTAGTCGTGCTCTCGGTTGTGCTGCTGTGCCAGCCGGTACCCCAGGGCGCCGAAGAACGCGGCCGCGCCCAGACCAGTAGCCACACCCCACACATAGATCAACAATTCACGCATCGTGCTCCCCCTCCGGCCCGCGATCCGCGAGCAGTTCCTCTGCGTCTGCGTCCTGCGTGGCCACTTCGGCCCACCACGTTCCCCGGTCGGTGTCCTGGTCGTAGCCCCACTTGTCGGCGACCGCGTCCACGATCTCCAGGCCGCGCCCGGACTCGCGGTGATACACCGAGCCGATCGCCTCATCGCTCGGGCCGGCCGGAGTGGAGACCGTCGGCGTGCCCTGGTCGACCACTTCAATGCGCAGCCAGCCCGGTTGCAGGAGCAGCCGCAGTTCGTATTCGCCGTGGCGTTCGCGGCTGGCGCTGTGCCGTATCGCGTTGGTCGCCAGCTCGGAGACGATCAGCTCGGCGTCGTCGCGGCGCGGGATGTCGCCTACGAATTGGCGTGTCTCCACGCGCGCTACAGCCACCGATGAGGGCTCGCCTGCGAAAAAGCGCGACAGGCTGCCGGACTCGGGCATGGGTATCCCCCACCTAAACGCCGTCTCTGCACGGTGACTGTACAGTCACCTGGATGACTGTACAGAGCTTGCGCCTCTGTACAGTGACGCGTCAAGCTATCCGCAGAGATTCATCCACACCAGGCCGGGGTGAGACCGATCACCAGCAAATACGAGCAGATCGCCGACGAACTGCGCGAGCAGGTCATCGACGGCACGCTCGCGCCCGGTTCCCGGCTGCCGACCCTCGCCGAACTCATGGAGCAGTACGGCGTCAGCGAACGCACCGCGTTCCAGGCCGCGCAGGTCCTGCTCAACGAAGGCCTGATCACCTCGAAGCCCGGTTCCCGCTACCAGGTGCGCGAACGGCCGGCGATCAAGCGGATGGTGCGCACCTGGTATCGCGAGCCGGTCGGCGGTTCGCCGTGGCGCGCGGACATGGCCGCGCAGGGCCGTGTCGGCTCGTGGATCGCACAGTCCCGGTCTCTGCCCGCACCACCAGCGATCGCTGAACGGCTGCGCATAAACACTGGTGAACGGGTCATGCGCACCTCGTACGTGTTCACCGCCGACGGCGAACCGACGTACCTGTCGACCAGTTGGGAACCGATGGCGTTGACCATCGGAACAGAGATCATGCTCCCGGAGGACGGCGAATACGCCGGCAAGGGTGTGGTCGACCGGTTCGCCGCCATCGGGTTGACGATCAACCGCGCCGTCGAGGAGACGCTGCCGCGCAACCTGACCAGCGCGGAGGCGCAGAAACTGAAACTGAGGCCCGGCACCCCGGTACAGCTGATCGAGCGCACCTACTTCGCGGACGATCAGCCGGTGGAGACCGCGGACATTCTCATCCCGACGCACCTGCGCCCGGTCTACGAGATCCCGGTCGGCTAGGGCGTCAGTGCGGCTCGGTGTCGGCCGGTAACGCGTCCTCGATGATCCCGAACCGCTCGAACACAGCCTCAACCTCGGCCAACGTCACCAGGACGCGGCGCGCACGGCCACCGACCGCACCCGCTATAACGCCGGCGCCCTCCAGCGCCAGCATGAGCCGCGCCGCCTGCCCGGTATCGACGCGCAGCCTGCGTTGAAGCATGGACGCCGACGCGTACTGCGATGAGGTGACCATGCGTGCGGCGCGCACGAACTGGCGCTGCGGGACCTCGACCAGCCTCGGCCGCTCGTCCTCCACCACAACTACCCCCCTGTCCGACTCCCGGTACGCAGGGTAGCGCGCGCATTACCTCAGTGATGGTAGATAGCCCAGCTCGCCAGGTAGCCGGCCGCGACCCCGAATACACCGGACGCGCCGGAGTACATCGCGATCCGCGCCTCCAAGTGCCGCAGCCGTGTTTCGGCGTTGTCCGGCATCGCGGTTTCCAGGGTGCGCAGCCGACTCTCATGGTCGGCCTGTGTGCCGACGAACGTGTCGAGCTTGCCGAGTAGCTGCTGTACGGCCTGGTGCGTCGCCTGTACCTCTCGGTAGACCTCCGTCGGGGTGATGACCACGGACCCCTCGGGGATGGGCATCGTCACGAGGTCACACCGCGGTGGCGTCGTACACGAGGCCGGGCGCGCCTTCGAGGACGACGCCCCTGCACGCGGCGATATGCACGGCCGGGATCTCCAGCACACCGGAACCGCCGGCGAGCGCCCACACTTTGGACGGCAGGTCATCGCTCGCCACCAGCGGCCCACTGACGAGGTCGAGCACGACACGCAACTTCGGGTCGCCGCCGCCCGGATCGTAGGTGACCTGCACGACATGCCGGGACCCGGCAGCCCACGACAGGCCTGCGCGACCGCCGATCGAGGTGGTGCTCATCTCATCCTCCAAGGGGTGTGGCACGGGTGCGGGTACGGGCGCCGGGTCGACGCCGGGCCAGTAGTCGGCGACCGAGGACAGGTCCCAGCCGGCCGCCTGGTCGTTGGTGTGCTGCTTGCCGACCGCCCCGGCGGGGATGGCTGCGACGCCGTCGTATTGGGCGACCCAGTAGTGCGGCTCCGCAACGCCGCGCGCCATGAATGCCGAGCGCACCACCGGCCACGTCGTGGCATTCATGTACACCGTCGGGTCGGCCCCGGCGCGGCGCCGCATCAGGACCCAGTCGACGCTTTGCGCCGGGGTCGCGTTGCCGGGCTCGACGTCCAGGACGTGCCCGTCGTCGGTGTCGCCGAACACGGCGATGCGCACCTTCACCGCGTGCGGGAACCGCGCCCAATCCGTCGCCGACCACCGGTAGTTGCCGTCCACGTATCCGCCGACCAGCTGCGCGGTAACGGGCAGGCGGGCGGCGTCGATGCCGTCGTACATCGTCCTGGTCATGATCGGCGTCCTATCGGGTCGGTCGCAGTTGCAGGCTGGCGACGGCGTCCAGCGTCATCCCGTACTTGGCGAGCACCGTCTCGATTTCCCGGCCGCACGCCTCAACGGCGCGGGCCTGTTCGGCGGCGATCACGGCGCGGGCCTTGGTGACCTCGTCCAGCGCGCCGTCCTGCGCGTCGACGGCCTGCGCCTGCCGGTCCGCACCCATCACGCCCTCCTCGAACTGGTGTTCGATCATCATGGTAGCGGCCGCTCACGCCGGTTCGAAGATCTCGTAGCCGACCACCGAGGTATCCGCCACAGACGTGGACTTGATGACGAACGAGGTCCCCGCAGTGACCGCGTTCACGTACACCGCACCCGGGGTACCGCCCGGGCTCTGGATCGTCAGGAAGATCCGCGAACTCGCCGTCACCGCCGTATTCGCCACCGTGACCGTCCCCGCCGCGAGCGTCGCGACACCCTGCTTGGCGTTGCCGCCCTCCTTCACCCGCAGACCCTGACCAGCCGTGGTCACCGAGAACGATCCGGTGCTGACCGACAAGATCCCCGACGCTGTGCGCTCGAACGACACATCCAAACCCGCGTTTCCCGGCCCCCACCGGAACTTGCCGTTCGAATCCCACACCATCCGCGCGTGACCATCCCCGTTGACGAACACCCCGTAGGCGCCAGTGCCCGCGGCGCTCTCGCCGTGCGCGATCGTGCCCACCTGGGACGATGTGGGCACCGACTGGAAGATGAACAGCGCACCCGAGGCGTTACCGCTGCTGATCGTGACCTGGTCGTCCAGGGTCGACTTGCCGTTGACGGTCAGCGTCCCGCCGAACGAGCCGTTCCCGGACGCGCTGAAGTTCCCCGTCACAGCGCCGTTGCCGGCGTCGCCGAGGATGTACCAGATCGCGGCAGCCGCCGAATACTGGGCGATGACGCCCTGGTAGAGCAGCGGCAGCGACCACGTCGTGGGGCCGCCCGCGACGTTGAACACGTCCCCGGCACCGGTGGCGACCGTGACCGTGTTCGTTCCGGCGACCTTCTTGACACAGACCACGCTCTCGTCCGGAGGCGCGGCGGGCAGCGTGACGGTACGGGCGGCCGCGGTGGCATCGACGGGCACGAGCTGGTTCGCCGCCGCCGTATAGGCCGCGGCCTGTACCGCGACGGGCACGAACGCATACGCCCGATCCGCGGCACCGAAAATCGTCGCAGTCAACACAGCCCCCTTACGTGTACGTGCCGGCGACGATGTACGTCTGCCCGGCCGGGATCAACAGGACCGTGTCGTTCGCGTGCGGCGTGTACGAGGTCAGATGCTGGTACGGGCCGCTCGCCGTGCTCTGCCCGGTGATGACCACCGTCGGATCACCGGTGGTGTACGAGGCCGGGATCATTCCGGTGTAGCAGACCACCAGGCAGCCGGGATCCAGGACGAGCGTGCGCTGTTCCATCCGCTGAACCCGGCCCAACAGTGCGCGGATCGCGGCCATGAACCGGTCCTCGATCGGCAGCGGGAACGTCGCCACTTAGGACACCGCCCCGGTGGAGACCTGGCCGACCAGCGCGCCGAGCGTGAGCAGGACCTTTTCAGGCTGCTTTTCCGCGGGCGGGGTGAGCGTCCAGCCCGAGATACGTGCACTGATCTGCAATCCGGGCTGGCCGTTCACCGCCGGGTCCAGCTCGGAGGTCGCCGAGAGGGTGACCTTGTCGCCGAGGCCGAGCTCGCGCAGCAGCGGCTCAGTCTCACCGCCGAGCACGACCGCCGGAACCATCGTGCCCGCGGTGTACTGGCCCAGCAGCAGATCCGCGTAGGCGTCGATCTGCGCCTGCGAAGTGACCCCGACACCAGGCCACATGACCACGGCCTCCTGACGGGGGAACCCGGCCGCCAGGTCGGCCGCGTCGACTCCGTGCGGGTACTGCGAGGTGAACAGTTGGCCTGTGCCGTTCGATGCCGACGTGGCGATGATCCAGTTCGCGGCGTTCGAGCCCATGATCGGCCGGGCGTAGTCGATCGCGTTGCCCGGGAACGTCAACGCGAACGGGCGCGGGCTGTTCCACTGGCCGATCGCCGGATAGCCCTGCCTAAAGTTCCAGCCGAACCCCGAACCGGCGATCACCGGGTCGAACGTCCACTCCCAGTTGCCCGCCGCCGACGCACTGGTGAGGCCGTCCAGGACCGGCTGATTGTCGGCGTACGTGCCCGTATACACGTTCGGGGCGGCTTGCAACGTGTTGGAAACACCGAAGGTGAGCGAGTCCGTGATCCCGCTCTGGCCGGCCACCAGGCTCAGGCCGGCGACGCGGCCGTTCGTGCCCTGCGTCCCGTAGGAGACCAGGCCGCGGCCGATGTCGAACAGGTCGGCGCGGTTGAACGCGAGCGCGCTGGTGATGTGCCGGGTGGAGAACAGCCACTCGATGCTCTGGCCCTGGATGGGCAGCTGGTGGTTGAGGATCGATTGGTGCGGGGTGTCGGTGACGACCCAGCCGCCGATCGGGAATTCGTCCTGGAGGATCCACAGCACGCTTTTGCGCGGAGTGAGTGCGTTGATGAACCCGTGGTTGCTTTTGCCGTCCTGTTGCAGTGGCAGGTACCCGGACAGGCGCCCGGCGCCCTTGATGACGCGGCTGGCTGACTGGACCACCACGGGGAGGTTGTCGGCGAGGATCTGCCCGGTCAGCAGGTTCGTGGCGACGTAACGGTAGGTGGGCATCAGGGTGAGACCGCCTGTACCAGGATGTTCGCGTTGTGCGCGGTGATCGTGCCGCCGCCCTGGGTGGCGATCGCCACGGCGTAGGTGTGCGTCCCGGACGACGGGGTGTCTTGCTGCCACATCGAGCGGCCGTCCATGAGCAGGTTTGTGGTCTGGGTGATGTAGAACACCAGAGCTTTGGAGGTGCCTCCGTCGCGCAGGATCGCCATCTGGAAGCCGTTGCCGATTCCGCCGGTGAAGCCGAAGAACGAAATGTCGGCGTCGATGTGCACGGGGGTGACACCGTCCACGGCGACCGACACGGAGGCGAGCGTGACGTAGGTGGCGCTGTTCGCGGTCGCGCCCGCCCCGGAAGCGCTGACCGGGGCGAAAGCAGCGGTCTTCGGGGCCTGCAACCTGGTGCCGTTGAACCACAGCAGCCGCCCGATCGAGATGTCGTGGGCGTACGCGCTCTGCGGCCCGGTCGTCGGGTAGAACGATGAGCTGATCACCGGCTGAATACCGCCGGCGGCCGCCAGGAAATTGCGCTGATCCGAGAGGTTCCCCGCGGTCAGGCTCGTGGCGTTGGCCGCGACCGTGATATTGCACAGCAGCAGGCTGTTCGCGGGCAGCGCCGGGGGTGTCGGGGACGATGCCGGGGTGCCGGTCTGGATGTTCACCGTCGCCGTCGATGTGGCGTTGCCGTTGTCGACGACTTGCACGATCATGCTGTCGATGCGCGGGTTGACCAGGTCTGCCGTCGCGCAGGTCAGGGTGCTGGCGGCGTCCAGTGTGCAGGCGTAGGCGCCGCTGTTGGCTGCGGCGGTGCCCTGCACGATCGCGAACCCGGGGTTGACCGTGACGGACAGGCCGGACACGACCGCGACGAACAGCGGGCTGCCGACACCGTGCCGCACACCGGAGCCGACACCAAGGGCGTTACTCGGCGAACCGCCCAAGGCCCCGAGTAGGGCGCTGATCTGGCCCAGCCGCAGATCCTGCGCGGCGACCTGCACACCATCGCCCCAACTGAAGGCACGCATCGCGGCACTGGTAGCCATCGGTCCTCACATCCACGCGTCTTGATAAGTGACAGTCATCTGCGAACCGGTCGCCGCCGAGCCCTGCAACACGATCTGAGCCGTCCCGGGATCAAGCACCCACCAGGACGAGGACACATCCGCCGGCCGAAACGACCCGTTGAGGTACACCG
>JBOHEL010000144.1:0-10133 GCA_050700995.1 Sciscionella sp.
AACAGCGAACTGCCAGCCAACGCGCAGGCCCAGGAAGGTGGCGAGCCAGACAGCTGCCGCCGCGGGCACCAAACGCAGGTCCTGCTGGCGCAGGGCCTCCCGCCAGCCAGTGACGCTCCGCGTGTCTAGAGCACCGGCGCCATTCATCCCACCGTCACCAGGTCCTGCAAATCGGCCAGCTTCGCCGGACCAATGCCTCGCACATCACGCAACTGCTTCACCGACTGGAACCGACCATGTGCGCCGCGCCAGGCGATGATCCGCTTCGCGGTCGCGGGGCCGACACCGGGCAGGGTATCCAGCTGTTCAGGCGTCGCGGTGTTGAGATTCACCCGCGGCACGGCACCACTTCCCGTGGCCACCGCCCCTTGCGCCGGGGCGGCCGCGGGGGGCACCGGGATGCCGACATAGATCTGCTCGCCGTCGGAGAGTTTGCGGGCCAAGTTGAGCGCGGTGATATCGGCGCCTACAGCGGCGCCGCCCGCGGCGGCGACCGCATCCGCCACCCTGGCGCCCGCGGTGAGAGTCACCAAGCCTGGATCGGCGACCTTCCCGACGACACTGATCACGATCGAGGGTGATGCCGTCGGCGAGCTTTGCTGCCGTGTCGACAAGGCCGCAACGGGCAGCGGCGGGGCAGGTTCCTGGCGCGGCGTCGCGGAAAGCAACCCCGCCGCGACCAGCCCGGCCGCGAGCACTGCCGCTACGGCGAGCAGCACCGGCATCCACCGGCCGCGCATCGCGGTCCGCAGCCAACCGCCGGTGGTCGCACCGCCGGGGACCCAGCGCTCCACGAGCCGCCCAACCCGGTCGGACGGAAGGGCCGGCGGTACTGCGCCATCCTGGCCACTATCGCCGGTGCGGTCGTCGGCGTCGCCCGCACCATCCAATCTCGCCAGCGCGGCTACCGGATCCCGTTGTCGCGCCAGCGTTGCGAGCCGGAGCCTTGGTTCTTCGTTGTGCTGTCCTCGTTCGAACACGGGATCGACGGTAGGGTGCGCAGGCGACGGCTCGGGGAAACAATTCGCAAGCTGTGGACAACACCGTCGCCTGTGGACAACTCACAGTTCTGTATGCCAAGCATGTAGGTATCGAGGATCTGCCCACACGGGCGTCCGCAGGAGGGCAGCGAGTGGAGGCAGCGGGTGCCGCCGACCTCACCCACTTGCGTGGGTCACGCGTGAGGGCGGCGGTGCCGAGTTCGACGCGGCACGAGGCCCGATCACGAGCGCGATACCCGCCAACGCCAGCACAACGCCGAGTAGCGCCAGCGCCAACCGCCACAGCGCGTGCGGCCACCGTCCCTCGTCCGCGCTGCCGCGCCGCCACATCTGCGCGATCCGCAGAGCCTGCACGACAGCAAGCAACACGCCTGCCATCAGCAACACGACACCGACCAGCGGGACCGCCACGGCGGCCAGTTCGTCAGGCACCGCGGCACTCCCTCGACTTCTGGCCAACCAGATTCGCTCAAGGTCGAACTATGTCAGTGTCGGCCATACGGATGCACGGTTTGCCCCAAACAGCCGGCCAAATACCACCCAAACAGCGCAATCGCCCTTGGCCATGCGGACACAGAGTGACGCAAAGAGCACACTACGGAGGGCCTGCTCGCCGAGGCGAACAGCGACATGTGAAACGATCCTCGGCGCCCGGACGACCACCGTGCAAGGCGGCACCCCGTGCTGCCCCAGAGCTCCGTCGGCGCAGCCCCCCAGCCGGCGGAGCTCGCCTTCTTGTGGGCGGACGGCTAACCGGCAGCCGCCTTCCAGCCGCCCGGCAGTACCACCACGCCAAGCACGCCGGGGCCGGTGTGCGCACCGATCACCGCTCCCACTTCCGAAACCAGGCATCCTTCGGAGCCCGGTATTCGCTCCTCGAGACGGGTGGCGAGATCCGCGGCGAGTTCGGGGGACCCAAGATGGTGCACCGCAAGCGCGACCTTCCCCGTTCCCGCTGCCTCAACCGCCAGGTCAACGAGCCTGGCCGACGCCCTGCCGGTAGTACGCACCTTCTCCAATGCCACGATCCGGCCGTCCCGCACATGCAGAAGTGGTTTGACAGCCAGTGCCGTTCCCAGCAAGGCGGCCGCAGCGCCGATCCTGCCGCCCCTTCGCAGGTACTCCATGGTCTGGAGGCTGAAGAACGTCTTGCTGCGGGCGGCGACACCGGCGGCGGCCAGCTCAACGCGTTCGGCCGAGTGCTGCTGCTCGGCAGCCACGGCCGCTGCGAGCGCCGCGAATCCCAACCCCATTGCCGTTGAGCGGGAATCCACCACCCTGACCACGGTGTCACCGCGTTCGGCGTTCACCTGCGCCGCGGCCATTCTGGCGGCATCCCAAGTGCCGGACAACTCGCGCGACAGGTGCACCGATACCACCGCCGTGCTGCCCGAGTCCAGTGCGGCGCGGTAGGTGGCGAGCAACTCGGCAGGCGCGGGCAGGGAAGTGGTGACGTCGCGATGCTCACGCAGTGCCGCGGCGAGTTCCACCGGCCCGAAGCCTTCACCCTCCCGTGCGCTGCGGTCCGCCACGGATACCGACAGCGCGATCACGGCTATGCCGTAACGCTGCGGGAAACCATCCGGGAGGTACGCGGTGGAATCGGTGACAACAGTTACCCGGTCGGTGGACACCATGACGGACTCACGCCACCGATCCGGCCAGCTGCTTCGCGAACGCCTCCCCGACCAGCCGGTGCCCCTCCCAGCCCCAATGGATACCGTCCGCGTTGCCGTGGCCTCCGAGCACATGCCGAGAGACCACCGAGGGCAGGTCCACCAGTGCGACTCCACGACGCCCTGTCCATTCCCGGATCGCCGCTTCGGCGCGGGCACGGCCGGTATGGACCAGACCGTAGGAGACCGCGCGGTGTGGCGGCGGGACGACCGCCACCGCGGGCAGACCCGGCCGCAGCGCCCTGATCCCGGTAAGCATGCGGTCCAGGTACACGACGCTGAGCGCGGGCGGCAGCGCTACCGGCGTGCCGCGCAACAGTTTCGCCAGCGCCGGTTGCGCCGCCAGGTAGACGCCACGCACGTGCCTGCGCAATGGCTCCGGCCGCAGGTAACGGATCCCTTGACGCAGGTAGGTCGGCAGTGGCGACGGCAGCGTGTCCATGCCGCCGACGGCCAGCACCAGCGCGTCGATCCGCGGTAGCCATGGCCATACCGTCGGATCGCCAGTCAGCGACCAGTACGCGTCCCGTGCCGTCCAGCCCACCCCCGCGAACAGGCCGACCTGCGCCCCCAGCCGATCAGCGAGCACGTTCGGCCACAGCCCAGGGTCATCGGCCGGCCGCGCGCCGTCAGGACCGTAGAAAGCCAACGAGTCGCCGAAGATCAGGAGGTTCATCCCGTGATGCCCGCGTTGTAGCAGTGCAGCCGCCAGCGGCCGTCTCGCCGTCGCAGCACCGTCCAGCGACAGTTGTCGATACCGCCGAGCCCAGACCAGCAATCCGGTGGCAGTCGTAGCAGGGAACAGACCAGCGCAGTGATCAACCCACCGTGCGCGGCGAACAGGACGGTGCCCTCGAACTCGGTGTCCAACTCGGCGACCATGTCGGCGGCGCGCTGCGCGACCTCCAGTTTGGTCTCACCTCCCGGCGGTGCCCAGCTCGGATCCGAGTACCAGGTCTGCCGCGCGGTCGGCTCGGCCGCGTCGATCTCGGCGGCGGTCTTCCCCTGCCAGCTGCCGAGGTTGGTCTCCCGCAGGCGCTTGTCACTACGCAGCTCGACGCCGCTGGCTTCGACGAACACCGAAGCGGTGTCCCTCGCCCGCCGCAAGTCGGATGCCACCACAAGCTGTGGCTCAAAGCGAGCAAGCGCGGGCACCGCGCGGCGAGCCTGGTGCCACCCGGCCACGGTCAGCGCGGAGTCGAGATGACCCTGCATCCGCCCCTCAGCGTTGTAGTCGGTTTCGCCGTGACGCCAGAGCACCAACTGTCGTAATGTCACGTGGCGTCCGGATCATCCGAGGCGTCGGTCGCGTCGAACTCCGGCTGCTCGAAGTCCACCCTGGGGCAGTCCTTCCACAACCGTTCCATGCCATAGAACGTGCGCTCCTCGGCATGCTGGATATGCACCACGACGTCGACGTAGTCCAGCAGTACCCAGCGTCCCTCCCTGGCACCCTCGCGGCGGACCGGCTTCGTGCCCGCACCGCGCATCTTCTCCTCGACACCATCGACGATCGCGCCCACCTGACGCTCGTTGCCCGCCGACGCAATCACGAAGCAATCGGTGATCACAAGCTGGTCCGATACATCGAGAATGATGATGTCGCGTGCCTTCTTCTCCGCCGCGGCGTTGGCGGCGACCAGCGCCAACCCACGCGCCTGGTCAGTGGCTGCCACGTTGCTCCCTCCATACGGGTCACTGCCCGCATTTTCACCGAGGGTACCGGGGTACGGGGTTCACCCACCCGGCACCGCCGCGGTCACGCCGCGTCGCCTGCCAGGTACAGCCGCCGCTTGGAGATGTACTGCACGACACCGTCCGGGACCAGGTACCAGACCGGCTGGCCCTCGGCTACCCGAGCGCGGCAGTTGGTGGAGGAGATCGCCATCGCGGGCACCTCGATCAGTGTAACGGCGCCATCGGGCAGGTGGGCGTCGTGCAGTGCGTATCCGGGCCTGGTGACGCCGATGAAGTGCGCGAAGGAGAACAGCTCGGCTGCCTTGTGCCAGGACAGGATCTGCTCAAGGGCGTCCGCTCCGGTAATGAAGTACAGGTCATCCTCCGCGTACGCCTCATGTAGGTCACGCAGGGTGTCCACGGTGTAGGTGCGGCCGGGGCGGTCGATATCGACGCGGCTCACGGCGAACCGTGGGTTGGACGCGGTGGCGATGACCGTCATCAGGTAGCGGTCCTCGGCGGCGGTGACCCGGTGTGCACTCTTCTGCCACGGCTGGCCGGTCGGCACGAACACGACCTCGTCCAACCCGAAGCGGCCCTGTACCTCGCTGGCAGCCACCAGGTGCCCATGATGGATCGGGTCGAACGTGCCGCCCATGACCCCGATTCGCCGTCCCGCCGACATGGCTGATCAGCGTACGTGGCTAGGCGAACGAGCGCCCAAGAACCCGGCACTTGGCACAGATAGTGGTGGGGCGGGTGTCGCCGCTCCCCGGCGATACCCCGCCCCACATTCCGTGGCAGGCGTCACTCGGATTGCACCTGCCGCGAGACCGCTCCCACGACCCCGCTGTCAGATGAGACGCCGACGAGTCGGCAACGGCTCGCTATTCAGCAAGTGAGCCTCGTCACATGCGAAGCAGCGTGCTGTTCCGACATCACTCCTCTGGAGCGAGTACCCGACCACTCTGGAGGTCGGTAACGGTGATCGCCTCGACCGGGCAGGACTCCGCGACATCGAGTACCGACTGGTTGACACCGACCACCGACCGCACCGGCTGCGATTTGTCGTCCACGAAACGGAAACGGTCAGGCGCATTACCGACACACACTCCTGAACCGATACACGTCTCGCGATCGACATCGATCCGCCACGCTTCCCCTGACTCACCCTGATCGCTCACTTTGAGGTCACCACCACCTTGTCTCTCTCACCACGAATCCCGCCGCCTGGTCGCCTCTAGTCGGCTCACGACGCCGAGCGCACCTGCCCCTCTCCCCAGACGATCCACTTGGTCGATGTCAACTCGGGTAACGCCATGGGGCCACGTGAGTGCAGTTTCTGGGTGGAGATACCGATCTCCGCCCCCATCCCGAACTGCTCGCCGTCGGTGAACGCCGTCGAGGCGTTGACCACCACCGCGGCGGCGTCAATCCGCGCGGTGAACGCGTTGGCAGCACTAATATCCCCGGTGACGATGGCTTCGGTGTGGCCGCTGGAGTGCGCCGCGATATGCGCGATCGCTTCGTCCACAGAGGACACCACGCGTGCCGCGATATCCAGCGACAGGTACTCGGTGTCCCAGTCCTCATCCCTAGCAGCCACCACACCGAGGCCGCCACCGGCCAACTCGGTCAGCCGCCCATCGGCGTGCACCGTGACACCGGCATCGTGCAACGTGCGCACTATCCGCGGCACGAATTCCTCAGCAACCGCAGCGTGCACGAGCAACGTCTCGGCGGAGTTGCAGACGCTGACCCTGCGGGCCTTGGAGTTCACCACGATCCGCTCTGCCATATCCAGATCCGCCGCGGCATCGACATAGACGTGGCAGTTGCCGACGCCGGTTTCCACCGTCGGCACTGTCGCGTGTTCGACCACCGCCGCGATCAGACCGGCACCGCCGCGCGGGATCACCAGGTCGACAAGTCCGCGAGCGGTGATCAGGTAGCGGACCGATGCCCGATCATGGCAAGGCAGCAGCTGCACGGTGTCCGAGGGCAGACCAGCACCGCGCAGTGCCTCCCGCATGATGGACACCAGCGCGGCATTGGAATGCTCCGCAGAGGAAGACCCGCGCAGCAGCACCGCATTGCCTGCCTTCAGAGCCAGACCGGCGGCGTCCACGGTGACGTTGGGCCTGCCCTCGTACACCATACCGACAACGCCCATGGGCACCCTGAGCTGGCGCAGCCGCAGGCCGTTCGGCAGCACGCGTCCGCGCACCACTTCGCCAACCGGATCGGGCAGGTCTGCCACCTTGCGCAAGCCGTCAGCGATGGCCTCGATCCGGCTCTCGGACAGGGCCAGCCGGTCCAGCAGAGCCTCGGACATCCCGCTCGCGCGCCCGGCCGCCACGTCATCGGCGTTGGCCTGGATAGCTGCGGCGGCGTGTTCGCGGAGCGCGTCGGCCACCGCCAGTAACGCGGCGTCCTTCCTTTCCCTCGTGGCCAGCGCCAACTCGGCAGCCACGGCCTTCGCGGCACGGGCAGCCGCCAGTACCTGTTCCTGCAGTTGGTGGGTGTCGGTATCCGGCCCCGTTAGCTCTTGAGGTGCGTCTGCCGTGGTGGTCACGGGCCCAAGCCTACGACCTGGGCCACCCGCTGTCCGCCTGATATCCCTGTGAATGGTCCATTCGGCCCGCCCACCACGCTGGGGTCGTCGGAGCGTTGGAGTAGAGATGTCGGTATGGACGAACAAGCACTCCTGCAACGTGCACAAGAACGGCTGCGAGCACTGGCTGGTGAGGATGCCGTGCTGCGGGATGACCAGTGGGCCGCGATCCGTGCGCTGGTCGCCGAGCGCCGGAGGGCACTGGTGGTGCAGCGTACCGGCTGGGGGAAGTCCGCGGTGTACTTCGTGGCTACCGCGCTGCTGCGCGAGTTGGGTGCGGGGCCGACCGTGATCGTCTCGCCGTTGCTCGCACTGATGCGCAACCAGATCGACGCCGCCGCACGGGCCGGGGTGCACGCCGCCACTATCAACTCCTCGAATCAGCAGGACTGGGAACACGTGCAGGCAGCAGTCGCGGCCAGCGAGATCGACGTGCTACTGATCAGCCCGGAGCGGCTGAACAATCCCGATTTCCGGGATACCGTGCTGCCCGCACTTTCCGAGTCCGCGGGCATGCTTGTGGTTGACGAGGCACACTGCATCTCCGATTGGGGCCATGATTTTCGTCCCGACTACCGCAGGCTGCGCACCCTGCTCGGCAAGCTGCCCGATGGTGTGCCGGTGCTGGCGACAACCGCAACCGCAAACGACAGAGTCGTCACCGACATCGCCGAGCAACTCGGCACCTCCGACGCGGCGGCACTGGTGCTGCGTGGGGCACTCGACCGGGATAGCCTGCGCCTCGCAGTCCTCCAACTGCCCACCGCCGAGGCCCGGCTGGGGTGGCTCGCCGAGCACCTTGCCGAGCTTCCCGGCTCCGGAATCATCTACACCCTCACGGTGTCCGCCGCAGAGGAGATCGCTGGATTCCTTGCCGAGCAGGGGTTTGCGGTTTCCGCCTACTCCGGGCGCACTGAGACCGCGGAGCGGCAGCGGGCTGAGGAGGATCTACTCGCCAACCGGGTGAAGGCACTGGTGGCGACGTCGGCGCTCGGCATGGGTTTCGACAAGCCTGATCTCGGCTTCGTCGTGCACATCGGCGCCCCGCAGTCGCCGATCGCGTACTACCAGCAGATCGGACGTGCCGGGCGCGGCGTCCGGCGTGCCGAAGTGCTGCTGCTGCCCGGCCGGGAGGATCGCGATATCTGGTCCTATTTCGCTTCACTGGCCTTCCCCGCCGAACCTGTGGTTCGCAGGCTACTTGACGAGCTTTCCACTGCGGACCGTCCACTCTCGACGGCGGCGCTGGAGCCTCGCGTCGAGCTTTCCCGTAGCAGGCTGGAAACCGCACTCAAGGTGCTCGATACCGACGGCGCCGTGCGCAGGGTGCGCGGCGGCTGGGAAGGCACCGGCATGCCATGGCACTATGACAACGAGCGTTATGACAGGGTGGCCTGCGCCCGGAAGGCCGAACAACATGCCATGATCGATTACCTGTCGACATCGGGTTGCCGGATGGAATTCCTGCGCCGCCAATTGGACGACCCTGATGCGTCCGCATGCGGTCGGTGTGACAATTGCACCGGGAACCCGTGGCCCGTGCAGGTCTCGGCACACAGCGCCACCGCCGCCCAGCAGCGGCTGCTCCGGCCGGGCGTATCGGTGGAACCGCGCAAGATGTGGCCGTCCGCTATGGCACCGCTCGGGATAACGCTCTCCGGTAAGATAGCGGAATCCGAGCGGGCCGCAGAAGGGCGCGCACTGGGCAGGTTGACAGATATCGGCTGGGGCAATCGGCTGCGGGAGATCATGGCTGCCGACGACCAGCCGGTGCCACCTGACGTCGTCGAGGGCAGCGTGCAGGTACTTGCCTCCTGGGACTGGCCGCAGCGCCCGGCCGCTGTGATCACAATAGGCTCGCGTCGACGGCCACTGCTCGTGGCGAGCATCGGTGAGCGGATCTCTACGCTCGGCAAGCTACCACTGCTGGGCTCGGTACGCACAGCTAACTCAACGAGCCACCGCACCAACGGCGCGCAACGACTGGCCAGCGTGTCGGCGTCACTACGGCTACCGGAAGAACTCGCGACAGCCGTGTCTACTATGGACCGCCCGGTGCTGTTGGTCGACGATCAGATCGACACCGGCTGGACCATGACCGTCGCTTCCAGATTGCTACGCCGGGCCGGCGCTCCAGCCGTGCTCCCATTCGCACTCGCCACGACCACCTAACCTCAGGCCGCCCGGATCGTGCGTTCGACGGTGCGGACGAAATGGGCTCCGTCTGCCATCACATCCCACCAGGTAAAGCGCAGTAACATCCAACCGAGCGCCGCCAGATCATTCTGCCTGGCTCGGTCACGGAATACGGCGTCTGGCGTGTCGTGCACCGATCGACCATCGTATTCGAGCCCGAGCTTGCATTCAGGATAAGCGCCGTCGAGCCGTGCGACTTCCCGCCCGCCCGACGCATAAACGCGATACTGCGGGACCGGCAATGGCACACCAGCGTCCTTCAGCTTCAGCCGACCGGTGGTTTCCAGTACCGACTCAGCCATTCCGTCCGCCTCGCCCAGCCGCAGCGGCACGAGGCGACAGCCAGCGCCACCACGCCATGAGCTAACCGCTCGTTCGATGTCCAGGCGAGTACACAGCTTGCGGCGCATCGCATCATCGAGCGCCCAGACCGCGGCGAAACGATCGAGGCTCTCAGCAAGATCGGCGAGGGTCCGCGGTATCGACGTGACCGGCACGATGCCAGCGATGAGAGTCTCGCCGAGCTTCAGTGACCTGGTGTGAAAGGCCAGGTCCTTGCGATCCTTACGGTTCGCGGTCAAGGCGACGGTCACATCCTCGCACCGGCGTTCTTCCGGGAGGGCAAGCAAATGCAACCTGCCTGCCGTCCGATGGCTGGCGACCGCATCCGGAATCCCCGAGCTGATCAGGGCGGCACGTGCCGCGGCCCACGGTACATACTCCACCGTGCGTGGGAGGTATATTCCCCGCTGCACCCGCCGGAGCCGCCCGGAACGTAGTGCCACCAGCAGTCGGTCCGGATCAACCTCGGCTAGAACCCTGTCCCTGCGGATGAGACCATCATGTTCAACGAACTCTCCCCACCATTCTTTCATACCACCAGCATGGCGAGCATTCCGCTGGCATGGAACCCCAATTTCGGCGCCTGTGGATAACCTGGCTCGATGCACCATAATTGCACTGGAGAGC
>JBOHEL010000145.1:0-10081 GCA_050700995.1 Sciscionella sp.
GCGTGAGGTCTCGCGCGCCGCCAGGGTGAGCCTGGGGTACCTCTCCGAGGTGGAGCGCGGCCAGAAGGAGGCTTCGAGCGAGTTGCTCGCCGCCATCTGCGAAGCGCTAGGTCTGCCGTTGTCCGAACTGCTGCACTACGTTGCCGCCGATGTTGGCGCGATGCAGCGGGTGGCCGCGGTGGATGCAGTGCCGATGCCTGATGCCTCCGGTCGGCGCATCGACGGTGTGGCAGCGGCCACGGCGTCGGCCACGAATAGCGCGGGGATCACCGGTGGCCGCATCGTGCCTCCGATGGTCGGTGCCAACATGGCGGAGCTGCGGCTCTCGCCTGCGTTGACGCACCCGATCTCCACCCGGGTCGGCCCTGCCCGGTCCGGTGTCGTGGTAGCCGCCTGAGAGAGGGGGCCCGAGCCCTGGTTGCCTTACTTGTAGTGCTGGTGGTGGTCGCAGTCATCGCCGTTGGCGCGGTGGTGGTCATGTTCCGTACCAGCCGTCGGTCCGTAGTTGCGCAGCCGCCGTTGCGGCCCGCGCTCGGCAGCCCCGCACAGGTGTGGGTCGAGCGAGGCGAGCGGGTCAACGCCGAGCTCGCCGCGCGTCTCGATGGCGAGCCGGGGTGGGCCGCTGTCACCGCTGACGCCGAGTCCGTGCTGTTCGATCTGCGGGAATGCGCAGGCAGCGTGGCCGCTTACGACCAGTCGCTCTCAGGCATCGACGTCACACGGTTGAATGCTGAGCGTGACCGCCTGGCAGCGGAGTTCGCGCGGGCGCCAGAGAACACCGACCTGCGCGAGGCGTCCAGTGCGGTGGCCGCGCGGCTGGCCGTCGCCGAACGGGAGCGCGCGGCCAGGGACGCTGTGTTGCGGCGTATGCAGGCGGCCGTGGCTGGGCTGGAGCGCTGCCGCGACGAGGCGGGCGAACTGCTGTCGCAGTCGTCGGTCACGATCCGTCCCGATACGTCGCCTACCGGCGAGATGCTGGATCGGCTGGCCGGCTTACGGGCCGGGCTGGCTGAGGTCAGGGAGATTTCCGGATCCGCAGGGGAGGGGACTCCCTGATAATCCCCGGGGTGCGGTGGAACGGTGGGCGGACACCTGCAACGATGGAACCCGTACGGTGACGTTGGACGTTGTCCGGGGGCGAGGCGCGCACTTCGGGCGTAGGGGATTCGAGAAGACAGGCGGAAGACGATGGCCAACCCTTTCGTAAAGGCATGGAAGTACCTGATGGCGGCGTTCTCGTCGAAGGTTGACGAGTATGCGGACCCGAAGGTGCAGATCCAGCAGGCCATCGAGGAAGCTCAGCGGCAGCATCAGGCGCTGTCCCAGCAGGCAGCCGCGGTGATCGGCAACCAGCGGCAGCTGGAGATGAAGCTCAACCGCCAGCTCGGTGATGTGGAGAAGTTGCAGGCTTCCGCCAGGCAGGCGCTGGTGCTCGCCGACGAAGCCCGCTCGAAGGGTGATGAGGCGAAGGCCACCGAGTTCGAGAATGCCGCGCAGGGGTTCGCCACCCAGCTGGTGACCTCGGAGCAGAACATCGAGGACCTCAAGGGCATGCACGACCAGGCCATCCAGGCCGCGGCTCAGGCCAAGCAGGCAGTGGAGCGCAACTCGATGGCGCTGCAGGAGAAGCTGTCCGAGCGGACCAAGCTGCTCTCGCAGTTGGAGCAGGCGAAGATGCAGGAGCAGGTGTCGGCTTCGCTGAACCAGATGAGCGAGCTAGCCGCGCCCACCAACACACCCTCCCTGGAGGAGGTGCGCGACAAGATCGAGAAGCGTTACGCCACCGCGCTCGGCTCCGCGGACCTCGCCAAGAACTCGGTGCAGGGCAGGATGCTCGAAGTCCAGCAGTCCACCACGAAATTCGCGGGTTCCAACCGGCTGGAGCAGATCCGCGCTTCGATGCACGGTGGCTCGGTGGCAGGACAGATCGACAGCGCGTCAAGTTCACAGAAAAGTGCCGCAGCCAGCAACACGCCGAGCGCGAACATCCAACAGGAGATCCAGCAGCGGGTTCAGCAGTCGCAGCAGAACCCGCAGGGCGACGAGGCCTGAGTAGATGGCCGGACCGCGGTCGCGCTTGCCAGCAGAGTTGATGCGGTTGGTCGGGCAGCAGCTCGGCGGTCCGTTACTGGACGAGGTGAGGCGAAAGCGGGCGGCGCGCAACGAACCGCGAGCTGTGCTGGAACGCCAGCGTAGAACGAGTTCACGTTCGTTGGGCTTCCTGCTGGTGGTAGTGGCGATTTTCGCCGTGATCGGAGCCTTGGCGCTGATTGGCACGCCGATCGCGGTGGCGACCGTAGTGGTGGCGGCGTTCGGCGTTGCGGTTCCCGGTGTGCTGGCCGCGCGCTGCGCCGGTCAGATCCATCGCGTGAACAAACGGCTTGCGGTTACTCCGAGGACGAGGGCAAGGGCGGCCGAGCCGCGCTACCGGCTGCCACCGTTGGGGTCGAAGGCCCGGCAGCCGTTGCAGCGGCTGGCTGCTGCCGAGATGGCGCTGTCGGAGTTGCTAGAACAGTTGCTTCCGGTGTCGGGGGTGGCCGCGGTACCGCCGGACGCCATCTCCCACGCGCGCACCACAGCGGACGACGCGGCCGAGGAGCTACGTAGGCTGGCAGGCCAGCTGCGCTCGCTGGAACGGGCCCGCGAGGCTGCCGGGTCGGGCGAGCGCGGTGCGCTGGGGGGCGCGGTGGAGGGCCTGCAGGCCCGGTTGGATGAGGGCGTCGACGCCTATGGCCGGCTGGTTTCGGCTGCCGGGCAAACCGTGGCGGCGAGCGCATCGCCGATCTCCCGCGAGCACCTGACTGATGCCACGGAGCACCTCGCCGGTCTTGCCGCCGCACTGTCCGAGCTGCCCTCCCCGAACCAGGGATAGCCCGAAGTTGCGACCGCGTTGCCGGGGTTTGGGTGTCTTCAAGACCCTCGAACCCCTACCGCTCGCCGCAGTCGGCCGCATTCGGCAGCGACGCTCACGGAGTGCGAGCGTTCTGGGCGTCAGAGTGATCGAGCGATCCGCCGTACCAGGCCGGGCCCGGCGTAGATAAAGCCGGTGTAGAGCTGCAGCAGGCTGGCACCGGCGTCGAGCATGCGTGCGGCATCATCGGTGCTGGTGATCCCGCCGACGCCGATGATCGGCAGCTTCCCCGCTGTCTCGGCATGCACGAACCGCACCACCTCACGGGCCCGCGCGGCGAGCAGCAGCCCCGACAGGCCCCCGGCCTCGGCGGCGATTGGTGCGTCGGCGGCGGAGAGGCCGTCACGCTCGACCGTGGTGTTGCAGGCGATGATCCCGCGGACGCCGTGCTCGGTGCAGACTTCCAGCAGTTCGCCGATGGCGTGTTCGGTGAGGTCCGGGGCGATCTTGACCAGCAACGGCTTTGGGGTGCCGTTCCCACCAGCGAGGCCGCGAGCCTCGCTGGTGAGCGCACCTGCCAGCTCTGCGAGTGCTGCCCGATCCTGCAGTGACCGCAGGCCAGGGGTGTTGGGTGAGCTGACGTTGACGGCGAAGTAGTCGCCATATGAGTAGAGCTCGCGCAACGATTTCAGATAGTCCTCGACGGCGTCGGCAACCGGCGTGAGCTTGGACTTGCCGATGCTGATTCCCAACGGGACTGGCAGCTTCCCGAGCGAGCGCAGCCTGGCGGCGAGCGCGATGGCACCGTCGTTGTTGAAGCCCATCCGATTGATCAGTGCTTGGCTCGCCGGCAGCCGGTAGAGCCGAGGCCGGGGATTGCCTGGCTGCGGGTGCCACGTCACGGTGCCGACTTCGACATGGCCGAAGCCGAGGGCAGGCCAGGCGGGCAATGCGACACCGTTCTTGTCCATGCCCGCGGCCAGCCCCACCACAGAGGGGAAGCGAACACCGAGCACCGTTCGGGGCCGGTCCGCAGCGAAGTAGCCGCGCATCCCGGTGAGCAGCGGAGGCGCCTTGGCCACGAGGGAGAGTGCGCGCAGCGTCCGTTCGTGCGCGACTTCGGCATCGCCGCCGCCGATACGGAAAAGCACCTTGCGGACGGCCTGCTGGTATACCACGCGCCACATCATCGCGGGTGGACGAGACCTGCATGCGGGAGGGGTGACGGTGACGATCATGCGCCGGAGACTTCGTCCTCCTCCGGGAGGTCCTCCTCGTCCTCATCTGGTTCCAGATCGGGATAGCACGAATCGATGTGGGCGCTGGCACGCAGGATCCGGGTCAGCACCAGGTTGAAGGTCACCGCCGCCTCCCTCGCGCCGGGTGTGTCCCACTTGTGGATCGGCTGGCACGCGCCTTGGGCCTGCTGTATCGCCAGCCGGTCCGGCAGCGCCGCTGGCAGCACCAGCGGCCCGAAGATGTCCCGCAGCTCGTCTATCCGGAACTGGTGCTCCATGGCACGCGGGCGGTACCGGTTGACGAGGACGCCGAGCGGCGCGAGCTCCGGGTTATGTTCCTGCTGAGTCGCCGACATGGCCTCGAACGCCCGTTGCACCCCGGCGACCGCGAACATGTTCGGCTCGGTCACCAGCAGCGCACGGTGCGCGGCGGCCAGCGCGGAACGGGTGAGTTGCCCCAGCGACGGCGGGCAGTCCAGCAGGACCAGGTGATAGGGCTCAAGCCCGGCGGCTGGGAGTTGTTCCAGTGCCCTGCGCAGCAGCCCGAGCCTGCGGCTGCTCGGGTCGGGATGGTTGAGTGCCTCCACGTCCTCCGAACCTACGAGCACATCGAGCCCCTCACCCCACGGGCTCGCCGCGATCGCCTCCCGCACGGTGGTGGGAGCCGGGGCTGTGAGCACGTCGGCAAGGCTGGCTTCGGTGTCGGGAGGATCCAGCGCGGTTGTCGCGTTGCACTGCGGATCGAGATCGACCACCAGCGTGCGTAGCCCGCGCCGCAGCGCCGCGGAGGCGAGGCCGAGCGCGACGGTCGTCTTGCCGACGCCGCCTTTGAGACTGAGTACCGCCACGACACGCACGACGCGAGCGTATCCCGGCCGTCGCGATCAGCCAGCACAGCCGTGGATATCGCGGGCCCATAGACTCTGCGGCCATGCGACCCAACGCCGTGCACCGCGCGCTCGACGCGGAGCTCACCGCAGCCATGCGACGTCGTGCGGGTGCCGCGCCCCGGGTTCTGGATGTCGGCGGCGGCACCGGGGTGTGGGCCGTTCCGATGGCGCAACGCGGTTGCCACGTAACGGTGGTCGAGCCGAGCCCGAACGCGCTGGCTACGTTGCAGCGGCGGGCCGCGGACGCGGGTGTGGCGGACCGGATCACGGCGGTGCAGGGTGACACCGAGGCATTGGCGCGACTCGTACCGGAGCGCGAAGCCGACCTGGTACTCGGGCACGGCGTGCTGGAAGTTGTCGATGACCTGCCTGCGGCAGTCGCCGCGCTCGTCACGGTGACGGCGCCTGGCGGGGCGGTGTCGGTGCTGGTCGCCAACCGCTATGCTGCGGTGCTGCATCGGGCGCTGAGCGGGCACCTTGAGCAGGCCCGCAGCCTGCTCAATGATCCGCATGGCACATTGCCGGTCGCCGGGGAGTCGTTACTGCGCCGGTTCGACAGCGAATCGGTGCAACTGCTGCTCGCTGGGGCTGGGCTCGCCGTCGAGCTGATGCAGGGCGACGATGTGCTCTCCGGCGTGGTCCCAGGCTCGGCACTCGAGGACCCGAAGGCGTCTGACGTGCTGGCCGAACTCGAACTGGCGGTGTCTTCTCGTTCCCCGCTGCGTGACATCGCCAGCCGCCTGCACGTGCTTGCCCGCCGACCGGGGTAACCAGGCCGCTTCGCCTCGCATCCAGCGCCTCGGCGTCGTAACGTGGAGTTACAGGAGCTGTCCGGCTGATCGACGTCGGCCTCCACGGTGGGCGGTCGCAGCCCGTCGCGTGCCACGTGGATCGTGTGTGACGCGAGGTGAGAATGATGGCCACTGCCAGCGGTCATGTTAGGCGCGGCGCAGCTGCGTCTGGTGTGTGGCGAGTCCCGAGGTCCAGGGGTGCGTTCAGCGGTGTGCTGCTGGTACTGCTCGGCGTCTGGGGCGGGTTGGTGCCGTTCTGGGGACCGCAGTTCGGGTACGCCTACACCCCGGACACCACATGGACGTTCACCTGGGGTCGGTTCTTCCTGGAGATCCTCCCTGCCGCGGCGGCAATTCTTGGCGGGCTCGGGTTGCTCTCCAGCGCGAACCGGCTTGGCGGCCACATGGCGGGCTGGCTCGCGGCCGCGGGCGGTCTGTGGTTCGTGGTCGGTCCCTCGCTGAGCCTGTTGTGGAGCGGCGATCAGATGCCCGCCGGACAGCCTGCCGCAGGCTCCGTGATCGGCCGCAGTGTCGCCGAGATCGGGTTCTTCTACGGCCTAGGCGCGGTGATCCTGCTGTTCGCCGCGATGGCTATCGGCCGGTTCAGCGTGATCGGAGCGAAGGAAGCCGCCGGGCCTGCCGACGGCCATGGTCCGCTCGGGCGGGCGGACCGCGACGGACCTGCGGAGGGCTCCGCCTATCCGCCGCGATCTGGAGAGCCCGGCGTCGAACACGGCAGGCCGGGACGGCCCCCGGGAGATGAACCGACGACACGCTGAGCGTCACGGTACCGTCCGGCGTGGCGCGAGAATGCTCACGCCGCCACTTGCCGGTTGTTGTCGGTGGGTCGTGCCAAGATTGACTGGTGTTCAGCAGATTCGTGGCATTGGGAGACAGCACCACCGAGGGTATGAACGACCCCGATGGGCGGGGCGGGTACCGGGGCTGGGCCGATCGGCTGGCGGAACGTATCGCCGGAACCTGGCCCGATCTGGCATACGCCAACCTCGCGGTGCGCGGCAAGGTTGCCTCGCAGGTGCTCGCCGAGCAGGTGCCTGCCGCGCTGGCGCTGCGCCCCGACCTGGCAACGGTCGAGGTGGGGCTGAACGATGCGCTGCGCCCGAAATTCGATGCCGGCGTGGTGGCGGGCCACGTCGGGACGATGGTCAGCGCGTTGACCGCGTCGGGCGCCCACGTGCTGGTGTTCACGATGCCGGACCCCAGCCCGTTCATGCCGCTGGGCCGCCCGCTGCGAGGTAGGTTGTTCGCGTTCAACGACGTCGTCCGCGAGGTCGCCTCGACGCACGGTGCCGCCGTGCTCGACCTCGGTGCGCATCCGGTCGCGTCGGACCCACGGCTGTGGTCGGCCGACCGCTTGCACGCCAATCCCCTTGGTCACGCCCGCCTGGCTGATGCCGCTGCGGACGCGCTCGGGTTGGCAGGCAGCAGCAACAGGTGGACGTTGCCGCTGCCACCGCTGCCGCCGCGTGCGGCGCGGGAACGTGTGGCGGCGGAGGTCGCGTGGGCACGGCAACACCTAGTGCCCTGGCTGGCGCGGCATGTGCGTGGCCGCTCCTCAGGAGATGACCGCCGCGCCAAGCGGCCCGAGTTGCTGCCGGTGACCAGTTCACCGGCCGGAAAGCGGCAGGTCGCGGATGGGGCGTAGCGGCGATTTGCCTCGTGGCGCGGCCGCCGAGTTCCTGGCGTCTGGGGACGATCCGTCGACGTGGCCCGACGACACCGGCTGTGCGGTGCTGCACGTCGATATGGACGCTTTCTTTGCCTCGGTGGAGCTGCGGGAGCGGCCGGAGCTGGTTGATCGGCCCGTGGTGGTAGCTGCGGAAAGCGGCCGCAGCGTGGTGACCGCCGCGAACTATCCCGCCCGCCGATTCGGTGTCCACTCGGCGATGCCGCTGGCCAAGGCGCGGCAACTCTGCCCGCAGGCCGTGGTGATCCCGCCGAGCCGGGAGCGCTACTCCGAGGTCTCCCGTGCCGTGATGGCGATCTTCGCGGATGTGACGCCGCTGGTAGAGCCGCTCAGCCTCGACGAGGCCTACCTCGACGTCTCGGGTGCGTTGCGGCGGTTGCGCCTCACCCCCGCGCAGATCGGGGCACGGATACGGCAGCGGGTGTTCGAGCAGCAGCGCATCACGTGCTCGGTCGGCGTCGCGTCGGTGAAGTTCATCGCGAAGGTGGCGTCCGGGATGGCCAAGCCGGACGGCATGCTGGTGGTGCCCGCCTCGCGCACGCTGCGGTTCCTGCACCCGCTGCCGGTCTCCGCGCTGGCAGGTGTCGGTGAGCGCACCGCGGAGCAGTTGCGCCGCATCGGGCTGGAGACGGTCGGAGACATCGCGTGTGCGCCGCAACCGCGACTGCGGCGGGTGGTGGGCGCCGCGCATGCCGGATACCTGCACGCGCTCGCCCTCGGCGAGGATGCCCGGCCCGTGGTCCCCGACCGTGGGGAGAAGTCGGTGGGTGCGGAGACCACCTTCGACGTCGATCGCAGCGACCGCGAGTTCCTGCTGCGCGAACTGCTGCGGCTCGCCGAGCGCGCCGGGAGCATGCTGCGCGACAAGCAGCTCCTGGCGCGGACGGTGTCGATCAAGGTGCGGTACGCGGACTTCACCACCATCACCAGAGCACGCACGCTTCCCGTTGCCAGCGCGCTCACCAGGGAGTTCTACCGCACTGCCGCCACGCTGCTGACCGAGCAGGCGCCGGAAGGCGCCCTACGGTTGCTCGGGGTTCGCATGGAAGGCTTGATCCCCGCGACGAGCGCTGCCAAGCAGCTGACATTCGACGAGCCGGACCACGGCTGGGCGGAGGCCGAGCAGGCCGCCGACGAAGCCAGGCATCGCTTCGGCGTGCGCGCCGTGCGGCCCGCAACCCTCGTCAATCGCGAAAGTGAGGGGTTCGCCACACCGAAGAGTGGCCAACCTGATGGACCGGGTAGTGCACGCGTGCTGTAGCTCGTATCCTGGACAGTGACGACCCCACGGTGGGGGCGCCCGTCGGATCGGGCGGAGACCGAGAACGATCCGACGCCCGTTGGCTGTGCCGGAGGAGGAACCATGCCACTCTCCGAGCATGAGCAGCACCTGCTCGACCAGATCGAGCGCGAGCTCTACGCCGAGGACCCCAAGTTCGCCTCGAACGTTCGTAGTGTCCATCTACGACGCCCGCCGCGACGTCGCAAGCTACAGGGCGCCGCATTGTTCGTGGTGGGTATCGGCCTTCTGGTGACCGGACTACTGGTGCCGGTCCGGATACTGGGTGTACCGGTTATCAGCGTGGTTGGCTTCCTGTTCATGTTCTTCGGTGCCCTGATGACCTTGACGTCGCTACGTCAGCGAGGGCAGGCCGGGGGCAAAGACGGCGCGAGCGCGACACCAAGGCGGTCGTCATTCGCGCAGCGCATGGAGGAACGGCTGCGCAAGCGCTTCGAAGACAGGTGACTCGCAGCCGCTGACCGCGAGTACCTCTCACTTTCTGTGATTCCTTGACGGCGCGCGATGCCGCTCGGTCAAGGAGATCCGCGGCGACGCCAACTGCGCGCCTGGACATCGATCCGGGCTCTCAGCGGCGAGGGCGCAGGACCGAGCGTGGGAACAGCTTGGCGCGCAGTGAGAGCGGGTTGTTGCGGGCGAAGCTGGCCCGCACGCCCGCCAGCGCGTCTGGAAGGTCAGGGTGTGCAGCGCTGTGACCGCCGTACCATTCCCGCTCCACCGCGCCGACCAGCCAGTGCATGCCCCGCTCGCCGTTGGCGTCCAGCCCGTGTGCGGTGACGAGGCGCTGCGCCGTGATCCGGATGGTGTCGTGGTCGGACGGCCGTTCACCCCGGTCGGCTGCCTCGGCGACCACCTCCGCCCATGCGGCCCCTGCGGCGGAGGCACCCAACGTGGACACGGTGCCCAGTCGGCGTCGGCGCCGCAACTGGCGGATCGCCATCGGGGCCCCCGTGACCGTCGCGGTGACCAGCGCGGCCAGCAGCCACCATGAGACCAGCGCCGCCGCGAGAAGTGCTGCCATCGCCCACAGTGCCGCTGCCGCGGGCACCCGCCATCGCCGCAGCGGCGAGGGCAGCCTCACCCCGCCGGGGAGGTTCCCGCGACGCGAGAGCCACCCGAGCAATGTCAACGCGGCGGCGAGTAGCGCAAGCACCAGCACGATCCAGGGGAGTCCTCCGAAAGTCGTCGAAGGCTGCGATCCGATGGCGTGGCCCGCCTGCGGCTGCGGTGCGGCGTGCTTACCGGACAGCTGCGCCCCAGAGCTCGCGCCCTGGCCTGTGCGGCCGAGCTTGCCGGCGGTGAG
>JBOHEL010000146.1:0-10065 GCA_050700995.1 Sciscionella sp.
CGCATGGTCGACAAGCCGGTACTCGATCGGGCCCGCAGGCTGCTCGCTCTCGAAGGCACTTGATCGCGAATGGCCGTCAAGGTCAGGAACTACTGAGTCGATCGTTGCTACCCGAACTGAAAGTAGCCAGACATGCAGCTCAAAAGACTGTAGCAGTCAAGCTACTTTCGAACCGATTAGTATCTCGCCACGGCCACGCGAGCCGGAGATGGAAGGACCCGAAAATGCACAGACTCGACACCGAAGAGCAGGCCATCGTCGATACCGTCCGCGATTTCGTCGACCGCGAGGTTCGGCCTGCGGTACAGGAACTGGAGCATGCCAACACCTACCCGGAACGATTCATCGAGCAGATGAAGCAGCTGGGCATCTTCGGCCTTGCGATTCCCGAGCCCTACGGCGATGTGCGGGTGTCGACGCCCTGCTATGCCCTCGTTACCGAGGAACTCGCACGCGGCTGGATGAGCCTCGCTGGGGCGATGGGTGGGCACACAGTTGTCTCGAAACTGCTCATGGACTACGGCAGCCCCGCGCAGAGAGAGAAGTACCTGCCGCGAATGGCTACCGGCGAGCTGCGCGCCACGATGGCGCTCACCGAGCCTGGCGGCGGGTCCGATCTACAAGCGATGCGCACCGTGGCAAGGCGTGACGGCGAGGACTACGTCATCAACGGCTCGAAAACGTGGATCACCAACGCGCGCCGCGCCGGACTGGTCGCGCTACTGTGCAAGACCGATCCCTCGGCCCAGCCCGCTCATCGAGGCATCAGTGTGCTGCTTGTCGAGAAAGTCCCCGGCTTCACCGTGTCTCGCGATCTGCCGAAGCTTGGCTACAAGGGTGTCGAGAGCTGCGAGCTATCCTTTGAGGACTGTCGGGTGTCCTCGGACGCCGTGCTCGGCGGGACCGAGGGCGAGGGCTTCGGGCAGATGATGCGTGGGCTGGAGATCGGTCGTATCCAGGTCGCGGCTCGTGCGACTGGTGTCGGCCGCGCGGCTTTCGACGACGCGCTGCGCTATGCCCAGGAACGGGAGAGTTTCGGCGTGCCGATCTGGAAGCACCAGTCGGTAGGGAATCTGCTCGCAGATATGGGGACCAAGCTGGCTGCCGCTCGGCAGTTGCTGCTGCATGCGGCGCGCTGTTTCGACGCGGGCGAACGGTCCGATATGGAAGCGGGCATGGCCAAGCTGTTCTGCTCAGAGACCGCGATGGAGATCGCGTTGAACGCGTTGCGGGTACACGGCGGCTACGGTTACTCCACCGAGTTCGACGTGGAACGGTACTTCCGGGACGCTCCCCTCATGATCGTCGGTGAGGGTACCAACGAGATTCAGCGCAATGTCATTGTCCGGCAACTGGTTTCCCGTCACGGCCTGTGATCTTGTCCGATCAGGACCCGGTGCGGCGTAGCCGCACGCGGTAGGAGTAGCGATCAGGATGGAAATGGCTGACGGCGAGTTCGACGGGTTCGCCGTTGGTGTCGACGTACATCCGGTCGACCCGCAGCATCGGGGTGCCCTCCGGCAGCGACAGGCACCCTGCAACGTCGGCGGAAGCCGTCGCCACCGTGATGCTCTGCTCGGCATCCTGGATCGGTGCGTCGAGTGACCGGTCGAGCAGGCCGATGACAGTGACCCGGCTCAGCGCTCCCTTCGTCGCGAGTTCGGGCACCTCTGGCAGCCTGGCTCGCACCAACGGCGGCAGGTAGACCCTGGTGTGGGAGAAAGCCTCGCCTCGGTGCAGGCGCAGGAAAGTCGTGGTGGCCACGTGGTCGTCGGGCAGCCTGAGCCTGCCTGCCGCCGTAGGATCGACCGAGAAGCCCAGCGGTAGCAGTACCCGCATCTGGCTGTCGGCGGACAACGCCATCAGGTCCTCGACGGAACCGAACTGGCGGAGGTACCGGCCGTTGGGCGGTGTCGCGAACGTCCCTCTGCCAGGTATGCGAAACACCAAGCCCTCGGCGACAAGGTCCTGGAAGGCGCGCCGCACAGTCTGGCGGCTCACGGCGTACTGCCGCGCGATCTCCACCTCGGTCGGCAGGGTGGCCTCGGCAGAGAACTCCTCACCGAGGATCTGGGCGCGCAGGTCATGCCATACCCGGCGGAATGCCGGCTCAGACTTTCCCACCGGACGCAGTGTAGCCGCCTGTGCACGATTGGGGCCGCCACCACGGCCCAATCGTGCACAGGCAGAATTGCGCCCTATGACCAAGCAGACCGCGTTGCCGCGGATCGCGGTTTTCGCCCTCGGCGGCACGATAGCGGCGACGAGCGCGCCCGGCGCGGACGGTGGGGGAGTGACACCACGGCTCGGCGCCGAGGAACTCGTCGCCGCGGTGCCTTCGCTGCGCGGCGTCGCGGAGCTGGAGGCGATAGCTTTCCGCCAGGTGTCTTCCGGAAATCTCACCATTGCCGACATCGTGGCGCTAGCCGTGGAGATCACCAAGCGCCTCGATGCCGGAGCCAGCGGCGTCGTGGTCACGCAGGGCACCGACACCATCGAGGAGACCGCGTTCGCCCTCGACCTGCTGGTGGCAGGTCCGCAGCCGGTTGTCGTCACCGGCGCCATGCGCAACCCGACCCTCGCCGGGGCCGACGGTCCGGCCAACCTGCTCGCCGCCGTGCAGGTGGCGATATCGCCGCAGGCCAGGGGACTTGGCACGGTGGCGGTACTTGGCGACGAGATCCACGCGGCCAGGTTCGTCCGCAAGACCCACACCTCCAGCCCAGCCACCTTCCGGTCGGTGGCTACCGGCCCGCTGGGCTGGATCGTGGAGGCGAGGCCGCGGATCGCCGTGCGGACGCCCCAACTGCGGACGCTCACGTCGCATCCAGGACCCGGCCCAGCGGTGGCCCTGCTCACCACCAGCCTTGGCGACGATGATCGCCTGATCGCGCAGATCGATGGCCTTGGCTACGCGGGAGCGGTGGTGGAGGCGTTCGGCGGCGGGCACATGCCTGCCTGCACGGTGCCCGCACTGGACCGGCTGGCGCGCCGCATGCCGGTGGTGCTCGCCTCCCGCACCGGCGGCGGCGAGATACTCCGGGAGACCTATGCCTCACCGGGCTCCGAGCGTGATCTGCTTTCCCGCGGACTGATACCTGCGGGCTTCCTCGACGGGCTGAAGGCACGCATCCTGCTCAGCCTGTTGCTCGCCGACGGCGCCGACACCGAAGGCGTGCGGGCGGGTTTCGAGGCCGTGAACGCCCTGTGGTGATCAGCGAGATCCTGCCGGTCGAGGTTGCCTCCGCGGAGGCGTCCGAGGACCCGAGGTGTGCGGTGCTGTTCGCCGAGGAGGAAGCAGTGGTGGCTCGCGCGGTTGACAAGCGGCGCCGCGAGTTCACCACGGTCCGGCACTGCGCCCGCCGTGCGCTCGCCGAGCTGGGATTTCAGCCCGCACCGCTGCTGCCAGGGCCTCGCGGTGCGCCGCGATGGCCGGAAGGTGCCGTCGGCAGCATGACGCACTGCAAGGGATACCGGGCGGCCGCGGTAGCGCGCGCCTCGCAGGTCCGCACCATCGGCATCGATGCCGAGCCGCACGACGCCCTTCCCTCGGGTGTACTCGACGCGATCGGGCTGACGGAGGAGAAGCGCGCGCTTGAGCAACTCGCCGCCGCGGGGGGCACCGTGTGCTGGGACCGGTTGCTGTTCTGCGCCAAGGAAGCCGTATACAAGGCGTGGTTCCCACTCACCGGAAGGTGGCTCGGCTTCTCCGACGCGAGCGTGGCGATCGACCCCGTAGCGCGCACCTTCCATGCTCGATTGCAGGTCGTGGGCCCGGAGGTCGGCGGCACCGTGCTGTCCGGATTCAGCGGCCGCTGGCTGATCGGCAACGGCCTGGTGCTGGCCGCGGTCACGGTTCTGGATTCCGGGGATCGGTAGTACGTTTGGGCCGCGTCTGCCCGTGCGCTGACGATAAGACAAGAGGTAATCGGAGGTTGGCATGGCGGACATCCAGGCGCTACTCGGTGAGATCGTCGGATCAGACCAGGTATTGGCTGGCGAGGCCATTCCCGAGGACTACGGCCATGACGAGGCACTGACCGCGGCGGCGCAGCGGCCCGCGTACCTGGTGCGGCCGCGGACCGACGAACAGGTGGCCGCGCTACTGAAGGTGGCGAGCGAGAGCCACGTTCCCGTGACGGCTCGCGGCATGGGCACCGGCCTTTCCGGCGCTTCGATCCCACGCGCCGACGGCATCTGCGTGTCGTTCGAGCGGATGAACGCGATCATCGAGGTGGACGCCGAGAACCACGTGGCCGTCGTCCAGCCGGGAGTGACGCTGTCCGAACTGGACGAGCGGCTCGCGGCACACGGCTTGAGCTACCCGGTCTACCCCGGGGAGCTCAGCGCCAGTCTCGGTGGCAACATCGGCACCAACGCGGGCGGCATGCGGGCGGTCAAGTACGGCGTGACCCGCCACCATGTGCTGGGTCTACGAGCCGCGCTGGCTACCGGTGAGCTGATCCGCACCGGCGGAAAGTTCGTCAAGGCCAGCACCGGATACGACCTCACCCAGTTGATCATTGGTTCGGAGGGCACCCTGGCGCTGGTCACCGAGGCGACCGTGAAGCTCCAACCGAGACTTACCCATGCCGCGACCGTGCTCGCGCCGTTCTCCAGCCTCGATGAGGTGGGCCGTGCGGTGCCCAAGATCGTGGACACCGGGCTCGGGCCCAGCATCCTTGAGTACATCGACGGCCTCACCATGGGCGCGATCGCGTACACGGAGAAGCTGAACCTCGGCATCCCCGACGAGGTGCGGGACTCGGCTCAGGCCTACCTGGTCGTGGGGCTGGAAAGCGCGCACGCCGACCGCCTGGACGCCGACACCGAGATCCTCGGCGGATTGCTGACGGAACTCGGCGCGACGGACGCCTACGTGCTCGACGGCCCCTCCGCACGCAAGCTGATCGAAGCGAGGGAACGGACCTTCTGGACGGCCAAGTCGGTCGGCGCGAACGACATCGTGGACGTCGTCGTGCCACGCAGCGCAATCCCGGAGTACCTGTCGTGGGTGCGGGAGTTGGCACAGCGCAACGGCGCGGCGATTCTCGGTTGTGGGCACGCAGGGGACGGCAACGTTCACCTCGGAGTGTTCGCCGCGGACGAGCAGCTACGGCACGAGTTGCTGCTGGCGCTGTTCGAGAAGGGCATAGCCCTTGGCGGTGCGATCTCCGGGGAGCACGGGGTCGGCAGGGAGAAGAAGCGCTACTTCCTGGCACTGACCGATTCCGCCACGGTCGAGCTGATGCGCCGAATCAAGCAGGCGTTCGACCCGGCAGGCGTGCTCAATCCCGACCTCATGTTTGACTGACCGGACCACAGGTACGACCAGCACGAAAGGTAGCGATGAACGGCGCGCAGGCACTGATTCGCACGCTCGTCGACTCGGGTGTCGACGTGTGCTTCTCCAACCCCGGAACCTCCGAGATGCACTTCGTCGCGGCATTGGATTCCGTGCCGGAGATGCGCGGCGTGCTCACGTTGTTCGAAGGCGTTGCCACCGGTGCGGCCGATGGCTACGCCAGGATGGCCGACCGTCCCGCGGCCACCCTGCTGCACCTCGGCCCAGGGTTGGGCAACGGACTGGCGAACCTGCACAATGCCCGGCGCGCGCACACTCCGGTCGTCAACGTAGTTGGTGATCACGCCACATATCACAAGCAGTACGACGCCCCGCTGGAATCCGACATCGACGCCATCGCGGGGGCAGTCTCGCAGTGGGTCCGGCGCAGCGCTGCCACCTCCGAGGTTGGCGCGGACGCGGCGACAGCGGTGGCGGCGGCAGCTCAGGTGCCGGGCGGTGTCGCCACGCTGATCCTGCCTGCCGACGTGTCATGGGGCGACGGTGGCGTGTCGGGGCAACGGCATGCCGAGGCAGACAGGTCGGCGGTAGCACGGTCGGATGTCGAGCGGGTGGCCGATGTGCTGCGTTCCGGCGCTCCGGTCGCGCTGCTGTTCGGCGGTGCGGCCAACCGGGAGGCGGGCCTGCGCGCGATAAGCCGGATCGCCGTCGCCACCGGCGCGAAGCCACTCGCCGAGACGTTCCCCGCCCGGATCGAACGTGGCGCGGGCCTACCCGACATAGAGCGCCTCGGATATCTCGCCGAGCACGTGACCAACCAGCTTTCCGAGGTTGAACACATCGTGCTGGCTGGTACCCGCTCACCAGTGTCGTTTTTCGCTTACCCCGGCAAACCGAGCGACCTGGTGCCGGAATGCGTGCGGGTACACACCCTTGCCGACGGCGAACATGACGTGGTTGGTGCGCTGGAGCAGCTCGCCGAGCTTGTCGCCAAGGACGTCGGGCCGAGGCTTGCCGATGCGAAGCGCCCCGAGTTGCCGTCGGGCGAGCTCACCGTGCAGAGCCTTGCCGAGGTGATCGGCGCATTGCTGCCGGAGGGGGCGATCATCGCCGACGAGGCGAACACCTCGGGTGTGATGTTGCCTGCGGCGACCGCCGGAGCGCCACGCCACGACGTGCTGACCCTGACCGGCGGCGCGATCGGGCAGGGGTTGCCGGTGGCCACCGGCGCCGCTATCGCCTGCCCGGACCGGCCGGTGATATGCCTGCAGGCCGACGGCAGCGCGCTGTACACCATTCAATCGTTGTGGACGCAGGCCCGCGAGGGCGCCGATGTCACCACGATCCTCATCAACAACCGGGCATACGCGATCCTGCGGCTGGAGTTGAGCAGGGTCGGCGCGGAAGCTTCCGGACCACGCGCGCGTGACCTGCTCGACCTGTCCCGCCCGGATATGGATTTCGTCGCGCTGGCAAGCGGCATGGGTGTGCCCGCCACTCGGGCCGCCACCGCCGAGGACCTCGCGACCCAACTCCGTGCCGCGATCGCCGAACCGGGGCCCCACCTCATCGAAGCGACCGTCCCCCCGCTGCTGTAGCACCGCTGAAAGTGGCTCTTGTGTAAATGGGCGTACTGAAAGTGGCTTTCGTTCCCCTCTTTGGAACAAGAGCCACTTTCAGCTGATTCGGTGAGTGGGCCGGGGGAGACGGCTGCCTCGGTTGACCGACCGCGTAAACCTGGAGAAGACTGGAACCTCTCAAGGAGGCTGGCGATATGGCGGCGACCGTCGAGGTGACTGGTGCGGCCCCGGCCGCCCGCAGCCAGCCTGACACCGGCCTTGTCGGACCCGATTCGGTGACCTGGCAGCTGCATTGCGATCCCTCGATGTGGATCGGTGGGATACGCAGCCTGTACCTGCAGGCGCTGCATCCGCGCGCGGTAGCGGGTGTCGTGCAGAACTCGGACTTTCAGCGCGACCCGCTCGGGCGCTTGTTCCGTACCGGGCACTACGTCGCGCTGACCACCTACGGCACCACCCACGACGCACATCGTGCGGCGGCGAGGGTGCGCGGCGTGCACCGCAGGCTGCGGGCCACCGACCGCGAGACCGGCGAGACCTTCCGCATCGACGACCCTGACCTGCTGTTGTGGGTGCACTGCGCGGAGGTGGCGTCGTTCCTCGACGTCGCGCGGCTGGCGGGTTTCGCGCTGACGAACGCGCAGGCCGACCGCTATTTCGACGAGCAAAGGGCGGTAGCGGCACTGATGGGGCTTGATGCCGCCGAGGTGCCTGGCTCGGTGAGCCAGATGGCGAGCTACTTCGCGGACATGCGGCCACGCCTGCGGATGAGTGAGGACGCTGAGCTGGTGTATCGCTTCCTGCACCGGCCGCCACTGAACAATGCGCTGCGACTGGGGATACCGGCCTACGAAAGGCTGATGGGGCACCTCGCGTACTCGCTGCTGCCACGGTGGGGGCTGCGCATGTACTCCCATCGTGGGTACCCGTGGCCGGTGGCGAGCTCGATGTTGCACGCCGCCCGCTCGGCCGCGGTACGGGCGCCGCGGCGTACACCTTTCATCGGCTGGGGCCCGCAGGTGTGGGACGCCGTCGACCGGCTCGGTCGCGACGCGATGCCATCGGAGCATCGCCTTCCCACCTGCTGACTTCGCCCGACACCACTCGTTCCCGCCACCCTTGACATTTCACCCTGCTATTTCCCCTCAGCGCGCAGGCGGGAGCGTCGATGCTTGCTCGGCGATGCGGTACAGCTCTGGGTCGCCTGGTCTGGACGGTCCGTCGGTCCATACCGCTTGGGTGATGCGCACCGACCTGCCGTGCAACTTCGCTCGGTAGGCGGCACCGCTGAAGGTCGTAGGCGCTCCTGGCCAGTGGTGTCCTTCCTTGACGAGGTCGGTGATCCCACCGCCTCCTGGGATCGCCGAGGCGGCCAGAAACGCCTTGGCTAGCTGCGTGCTGGCGAACCGGATCTCCGCGATGTCCACCGCGGCGTTCCTGCCGTCGACGGTCGTGGCGAACGCACGCTGCCGAAGCATGACGCAGGGGTGCTCAGACAGCCAGCTCCGCAGGTCGCCGAACGCGTGTGCCGCACAATCGGTGCCCTGCGCCGAAGCTTCGGGGTGGAAGGCGTGGCCGTCAACGACCAGGCCGGGGTAGGGGACGAACGTGGTGGTACGAGCGCCCTCCGACGCATCCCAAGCACCGCCCCCCGGCGCGCTCTGCGCGACGAGGATCCCTGCGCCGAGCAGGAGTACCAGCACACCCACCGCGCCGATCGGAGCCCAGCGCGGTATCCGGTGGTGTATCGGCGGTGCCGCACTCGTCGCCGGCGACGGCAGCCGTGGGCCTGCCGCGGCCGTCGCGGGTGCGATGATGGTGCGCCGCGCGACAACGAACCCTTCCGCGGCGAGCTGCTGGTCGCTTGGTTTCTCACCCGAAGGGGAGAGTAGGTGGACGATGCGCTGCGCGGTATCGACAGAGCACGGCACCTGGGCGGTGGTGAGTTCCCGCGCTACCGTGAGTAGCGTCTCCGGCTCGGGATAGCACATGCGCGAGACGCGTGGCAGGTCTTCGGGTGGCTGGATGACCTCGCCCACGTAGGGGCCGACGGCGAGCACGATCCGGACCTCGGCCGGTACGCCTGGCACCGTTCTCACCAGCGCAGCGGCCGCAGTGGCGGCGCGCAACTTGGCGACCGATGGGTTGAGCATGTGCTCCGGGCTCACCAGCGGCCAGCCGTCGGCCTTCCACTGTGCGTCAAGGGGTGCTTCCAGCCGGAGCGCGGGGTCAGGCAGTTCGATCCCTGCCACGACGAGGATCCCACGCGGCGAGATGATGACAGCGTCCACCGGTTCAGGCGCCTCGGCGGGCAAGCTCCCCACCAGTGCGATGCCGCCGAGTGCGACCTCGGTGCGTCCCCACGAGAGTAAGGCCGATCGCACCTCAGCCCCGATACGTGAGGCATGAGGACCGGATCGGAATACCCGCACGCCGCTGTCTCCTCGCCCCCTGGACCCGCAGCTGTCTCACTCCTACGGGTGACATTTGCCCATTACCCTAGCGCGCTCGCTCAGCTAATTCGATCAGTCGGGTCACCTGGGTGGCGCAAACCCACCGGGAGGAGGCAGAATAGGCGCGCGGGTGATCATGTCGTTGATCGGCACGCTGCGTGAGGGCGTAGGGGAAGACGTCCCTCGACGAGTAGCGGAGGTCAAGGATGGATACCCGTAGCAGCACCAGTGGCGTCGTCTACGTCCACTCGTCGCCGTCTGCGGTATGTCCGCACGTCGAGTGGGCTATTTCCGGGGCCTTCGGTGTCCGCGTCGACCTGCGCTGGTCGGCGCAACCGGCATCGCCGGGGCAACTGCGCGCGGAGTGCACCTGGTCAGGGGAGGCAGGCTCGGCCGCGCGGGTGTGCTCGGCGCTACAGGCGTGGCCGATGATCCGTTTCGAGGTGACGGAGGATCCGTCACCAGGTGTGGACGGTCAGCGGTTTTGCTACGCGCCAGGTCTCGGGTTGTGGCATGCCCGCACATCGGCCAACGGCGACATCGTGGTCGGCGAGGATCAGTTGCGTGCGCTCGCCTGCCGCAGCTCTGGGCAGGAGGCGTTCGCGCATCAGGTGGACAAGCTGCTTGGTGCGGCATGGGACGACGCACTTGAGCCCTACCGCAGGGCGGGGGACGGTGCCCCGGTGGCCTGGCTGCACCGGGTGGGCTGAACGGGATTACCAGGATG
>JBOHEL010000147.1:0-10061 GCA_050700995.1 Sciscionella sp.
GCTATAGCACCGGAAAGTGCCCACAGGTAGTTAGCCGCGCTGCATGTAGGAGAGCAGGCGCAGGATCTCCAGGTACAGCCACACCAGGGTGACGGTGAGACCGAACGCGACGTACCACGCCATCTTCGCCGGAGCGCCCGCCCTGATCAGCTTGTCTGCCTGGTCGAAGTCCAGCAGCAAGTTGAACGCCGCGATCCCGATCACGATCAGGCTGAAGATGATCGCCATCGGACCGCCGTCGCGGATACCGAGATCCCCTCCGAACATGCCGACGACGAGGTTGGCGACCATCACGATCACGGCACCGATGGTGGCGCCGATGATCCACTTGGTCAGCCGAGGCGTCACCCGGACGGCGCCGGTCTTGTAGACGATGAGCATGGCCGCGAAGACCCCGAAGGTGCCGGCGATCGCCTGGAAGGCCACGCCTGGGTAGATGTGCTCGAACACCCCGGTGATCGCGCCGAGGAAGACGCCCTCGGCCGCCGCGTAGAGTAGCACCATCGGGGCGTTGGCCTTGCGGCCGAAGATGATGATCAACGCGAGTACCAGCCCGACGATCATCGCGGGCAGCGCCAGCGCGTAGGCATTGAAAAGCACCGTAACCGCGCCGGTTGCCAGCGCGACGCCCAGCGTCGTCGCGGTCTTGATCACGACGTCGTCGATAGTCATCGGCCGCTCGGCCGACGTGGTCGCGTAGCCGGCTTCACCGGTCGCGGCGGGCGGGCTGCCGAACCCGGCATAGCCCCTGACCCCGGCCCTCGGCAGGTTCCGGAACGCGGGATTACTCGTCGTACGCACTGACTGCCTCCTCGGCGTGCTGGCGTGAACTCCAGCTTGTCAACGTCTATCACGTCTGGGCAGTTCCACCGGCATCCGGTGGCGGATTGTGATCACGACGACCCACAATCGCACCGCACGCTGCTCCACACGGATGGGGACAACCTGAACTTTACGCACAGAACGCGACCGGGCAACAACGCCCAGGTACCTCGACTCCCGTACATCCTCCGAGGTCAGGCGAGGCTGACGCCGTAGGCGTTCATCGCCGCGGACACCGGCTGGAAGAAGTCGGTACTGGAGTCGCCGCCGGACACGGTGCCCAGCGCGGTAGAACCGTCGAACAGCGCACCGCCGGAGTCGCCGTGGTCGGAGTAGACGTTGGTCTCGATCAGACCGTGCACCACGTCGCCGTTGCCGTAGTCGACGGTCTGCCCGAGCGCGCTGACCGTGCCGCACGTCAGGCCAGTGGTACGGCCGCTCTTGCAGACCTGCTCACCGACGGTGGCGTTGCCTACCGAGGTGATCGGCTGGGCGGACCCGTTGTACAGGTCGACCGCACCCGGCGCACTCGAAGAGTCGTTCTCGATCAGGCCGTAGTCGGTGCCGGGGAAGCTGGAATCCACCGACGGGCCGACACCTTGCCAGCTCGGCAAGCCTGCGGTGCAGTGTCCCGCGGTGATGACGTAGTTCCTGCCGCCCTTCGTGACGTTGAAGCCTGCCGAGCAGATGATCTGTCCGGTGGAGATCTCGTCGCCGTCATAGACCTGTTCGGTCATCGGCTTGCTGGTGTGGGTCACCCGCACCCGGTCGCCGAAGCTCCTGGCCGCGGCGAGCAGTCTCGCCGCGCCTGTTTTCGGCGCGGCGTCGGAGATCGTGAGCTCGACCTGGTTGGCCTTCGGGTCGACACCCCACGCGCTGTTCGGGACTCCTGCCATCCGGTCGAACGCGCTCGTGACGGCTGCCAGTTCGGCGCTGCTGTGCCGCACCAGCTTCGGCACCGCACCGGCGTCACGTACTCGCTGGGCGGCTGCGGCATCCAGCACGTCGATCACGGCATGACCGCCGTTGTCGAGGAAGCTGCCTGCGGCATGGTCTCCCAGCGTTTTCGTCAGCTGCGCGGCGAGCCGCTTGCCGGAGACCTGCGCGAGGAGCCGGTTCACCGCTGCTTGCGCGCGCATGCCGGTGTGCTGCAAGGACGCGACGGCGGCGCTGTGCACGGCCGGTGCGAGATCAGCTCCGGGTCGGGCGGCACTTGCCTGTGCCTGGGGTACGGCCAGCGCGAGGGTTGTGACGCCTGCGGCAGCGGTTGTGAGCGCGAGCGGTAGGAAACGTCGTCGCCGGGGATCCTTCATGCTCATCGGTCTCTCACCTTCGCGTTGTTGGTGATTACGGCCAGCAGACTCGCCCATGCCGGATCCAGAAAGCAAGACCTCGGTCACAGTGCGTACTCGTCAACATTTGACAGAGGTCCGCATGCGCTACCCTCCCGACAGCGCGTGCGACGAAGGGTGAGTGCCATGGCAACCTATCTTGTGACAGGAGCGACCGGCCTTATCGGGCGGCACGTAGTCGAGCTGTTGCTGCGCCGTGACGACGTGCAGCGCGTCTACGCACTCGTGCGGGAAGGCTCCCGCCAGCGGCTTGAGCGCATCGTCGCGGGCTTGCCCAACACCGAGCGACTGGCACCGGTTGTCGGCGATATCTCGCAGCCCGGGCTCGGCGTCGAGGAGGCGACCGTCGCGGAACTGCGGGGCAAAGTCGATCACCTGGTGCACCTCGCCGCCCTCTACGACATCACCGCGGGCGACGACGTGAGCATCCGGGCCAACGTCGATGGCACCAAGCACGTACTGGAGCTGGCAGCCGCGATACAGGCGCGGCTGCTGCACCACGTCTCCTCGGTGGCGGTCGCGGGGGAATACGCAGGCCAGTTCACGGAGAGCATGTTCGACGCGGGCCAGAGCCTGCCGACCCCGTACCACCGCACGAAGTACGAGGCCGAAAAGCTGGTCCGCGACCAGCACGAGGTGCCGTGGCGGGTGTACCGCCCCGCGATAGTGCTTGGGCATTCCAAGACCGGCGAGATGGACAAGGTTGACGGTCCCTATTACCTGTTCCCCACCATCGCCAGGCTGGCTCCACTACCGAGTATCCCGGTCGTCGCGCCGACGGTCGGCGACACCAACGTCGTGCCGGTGGACTATGTGGCCGAGGCGATGGTGTATCTGATGCACCAGCCCGGTCTCGACCATCAGGCGTTTCATTTGGTCAACCCCAAGCCGCAGCCGGTCAGCGAGATCTACAACGCGTTCGCCAAGGTGGCGGGCGCCCCGCCGGTAGCCTTCGAACTGGGCAGGCGAGCCAGCGCACCGCTGCTGGGGGCGGTCAAGCTGCTGGAGCAGCTCCCGGCGGCCACCATCGTGCGCGACGCCGTGCTGCACCGGCTGGACATACCACCGGAGATCGTGGAGGTGTCCACGTTCCGCCCGGTCTTCGACTCCACAGCCACCCGCCGGGCGCTGGCGGGCAGTGGTATCGAGGTGCCGCCGCTTGCCAAGTACGCCGACGTGCTGTGGCGCTACTGGCGCGAACACCTCGACCCTTACCGCGCGCGCAAGCACGGCGCGCGCGGGCCGCTGGACGGCAGGCGCGTGGTGATCACCGGGGCTTCCTCGGGAATCGGGCGGGCCACCGCGCACAAGGTGGCGGCGGACGGCGGTATCCCGCTGCTGGTAGCGCGCAGGTCAGAGGAGTTGGAGGAGGTCAGGCAGGAGATCATCGCCGAGGGCGGAACCGCACATATCTATCCCTGCGACCTCACCGACGACGAGCAGGTGAGCAAGATCGTCAAACAGATGCTCACCGAGCACGACGGCGTCGAGATGCTGGTGAACAACGCCGGCAGGTCCATCCGCCGCTCGCTGGCACTGTCCTACGATAGGATGCACGACTACGAGCGTGCCATGGCGATCAACTACTTCGGCGCGGTGCGGCTGATACTCGCGCTGCTACCACATATGACCGAACGCCGGTTCGGCCATATCGTGAACGTCTCGTCGATCGGGGTGCAGGGCATCGCACCGCGGTTCTCCGCCTATGTGGCGTCCAAAGCGGCGTTAGACTACTTCACCAGGATCGCGGCGACCGAGACACATGGCGCGGGAGTCACATTCACCACGGTGCACATGCCGCTGGTGCGCACGCCGATGATCCGGCCGACCAAGATCTATGAGGCATTCCCGACGAAATCCCCCAACCAGGCCGCAGACATGATCATGGACGCATTGCGGACGCGCCCGAAGGACATCGGCACGCCGAGTGGCGCCGCGATCGGACTCACCTACTCGCTGGCCCCTGGGCTGGTTGACGCGCTCGCCTATCAGGCGTACCGGCTCTTCCCCGACTCGATGGCGGCAGGCGGCGGCGGCGCCAAGTTCCGTCAACGCGACCAACAGCTGACCAGGGCGGCCACCACGCTGGTGAAGCTGGTCAGAGGCTTCCACTGGTAATACCTCCCGCGAGGCATGGCCCGGATCGTTCGCGTACCTTCGAGCACATGCATCCTGCCCAGGGGGGCGAGTACCTCCAACCGCGATCCGGGTTCAACATCGTGTTCCGTGGTTTCGACCGCGTCGAGGTGCAACGGACCCTCGCCGACCGTGACCGTGAGATCCGGCAGCTTTCCGGCGAGAGGAACTCCGCCCGTGCCAGGGCCGACGACATGGCACGGCGACTTGAGGCAACCAACAGCCAGCTCAGGCAACTCTCGGCAAAGCTCGACCGGCTGTGCGCCGCGCCAATCACCGCGCACGGCCTCTCCGAGCGCCTGGAACACATGCTGCAACTGGCGAACGCCGAGGCCACCGACATCGTGTCCAAGGCCGAGGCGGAGGCATCCGATCTGCGCGCAAGCTACCAGCGCAAGATCGCCCATCTCGAGCACGAGCGTAAGAGTTCGGCCGAGGAACACCGCACCCTGATGGAGGGGGCACGTGCCGAGGCGGAGCGGATCATCTCGCAGGCGGAGCAGCGGCGCAGGCAAGCCGACGCAGAGGCCGAGCGGCGCCGCCGCCAGGCGGACGCGGAAGCCAAGAACTTGCTCCGCAAGGAGCAGGATGCCGCCAAGGCCGAGACCGAGCGGCAGACACGGCAGGCCACCGAGGATGCCGAGCGCCGGGTAATCGAGGCGAAACGCACGCTGGAAACGCTGCGCACCCGCAGGCGGCAGATATCCGAACAACTCACCTCGGCACTGGAGAAAATCCAGGAGTCGGTGCCGATGCTGGCGGCACTCCCCGAAGAGGAGGCCGCGGCCAGGCAGCGTGGGTCCGACTCAAGCGAGCAGACCAGGCGATTGGTCCCGATCCGCGAGAACGGCAAGTGACAACACGATCCACAATGGACGATCAGCGACCTAGTTACGTAAGTCCACAATGGATCTCTCGGTCACGCCTGAGTTGCCCGGTTCGCGGGACTCATTTCGAAATTGGGCCAAAGTCACCTCGACTGGCGGCACCATCACGCCGCAAGCTCGCGTACCTTCGAGGTATGCAGCACGGTGAAGAAAATGAGCTCGTTCCCTTGAAGACCACTTTCGACATGGCTTGGCGCGGCTTCGACCGCGATCAGGTCCTGTCGCACCTGGCATCCATAGAGGAGGACATCCGCACGCTGGTCGCGGATCGGAATGCCTCGACATCCCAGGTGGACGATCTGACGACGCGGCTGGAATCGGCTCGTGGCGAGATCGACGAGCTGGGGAAGAAGATCGACGCGCTGCACCGTCCTCCGATGAACGCTTCCGACCTCGGCGAGCGGCTCAACCGGATGCTCGAGCTGGCCAACACCGAAGCCGCCGAAGTCACCGCGCGCGCCCAAGCCGCCGCGGAGCACACCTGGACCAGCGCGGAAGAGGCCGCAGGCAAGCTGCGCACCCGCTACCAGCGCATGCTCACCGAACTGGACAAGCAGCGCGAGGAGATGGCCGCCGAACACAAGCAGACGATGGCGCAGGCGCATGCCGACGCCGAGGCGACCACGACGGAAGCGGAGCGCCGCCGCCACGATATGGACACCGCTGCCGAGGCGCGCCGCACCGAGATCGAGCAGCGTTTCGAGGCGATGATGACCAAGCGTCGTACCGAGCTCGACAATGAGGTCGCCGGGCGGGAGACCAGCAGCAAAGCCGAGGCTGACAAGCGGATCCGAGACGCGACGGCGGAGGCCGACAAGCGTGTCAGAGACGCCAAGGCGGACGCGCAGCGCCGGGTCGCCGAGGCAACCGCGGAGGTTGAGCGGATGCAGGAGTTGCGAGGCAAGATCTCGCAGCAGCTAGGCGGCGTACTCAACCTGATGCGCGATGCGCGGCCGCTGCTCATCCCCGCCGACGGCGAACAGCCCGAGTCGGATCCAGAATCCGATGACGGACAGGCGACGGCGAGGATCGAGCCGGTGCCCGACCCACGGCCGCGCCTGCGACCGAGCAAACAACGTCAACGCGCCACCAGCGCCCCGTGAGTACTTTCGTCGGCTATAGCCGACGAAAGTACTCACGGTCCTTGACCTGGGCGCTGAGGAAGTCGGCTGCGCGTCGAAGCGCGGTGCGTGCCTCGGGCACCAGCCGGTAGAGGATCTGGAACACGTGCATCTGCCCAGCCCAAATTTCAAGCTGGGCGTGCCCGCCCGCGGCGTTGATGCGCTCACCGAGAGCCTCGGCGTCGGCGGCTAGCGCCTCCGAGCCGCCTGCTTGGATCAGCGTCGGCGGCAAGCCCGCGAGGTCACTGTGCAGCGGCGAGAAGCGTGGGTCACTGTCCCAGCCGGTTCCGGTGCACAGCGCGAGCATGCGCTTGGCCAGCTTCGCCGCGATGTACGGGTCGTGATGGAGGGCGTCGCGGGCCGCCGCGGTCTCGAATGTCGGATCGGCGAGCGGTGAGAACAGTGCCAGCCCGGCAGGCAGCGGGATTCCCATCCGGCGCAAGGTGATGCACAGGCCGATCGCAAGGTGCCCACCTGCCGAATCGCCCGCGATCACGATGCGCCCAGGCGAGTACCCCAGGGAGAGTAGCCACTGGTAGGCCGCGAGTGCGTCGTCGGCGGCCGCTGGGAACGGGTAGCGCGGCGCCAGCCGGTAGCGCAGCGCGAAGGCGGGCATCCCCGACTGCTCGGACAGCCGCGCCACCAGGCCGCGGTGGGTGCGCGGTGAGCAGGCGACATAGCCACTGCCGTGCAGGTAGAGGACGACGGCCCCGGGATGCCGCCCAGTGCTGGCTCGCACCCACTCACCGTGGATCGTGCGGTCGGACCACCGCGCGTGCACCTGGTGCACCCGCGCGTTCACCGCGGGCGCCAGTATCGGCAGTGCGATGTGGGCAGCTGACCTGGCCACCCCGACGCCCAGGGCATTAGCGGGCAGCAGCGCACCCATCGGTCGCAACGTGTGACCCGCGAACCAGCCGACACAGCGGCTGGTGAAGCTGTACTTGCCCGCGCCTCCTGGGCCGCTTGGCACTGCGACAGCCATGCCGGCCACCTCCCCGACTCGAGGCCCGATCTGGCAAACACCGATACCGTCAGTATTGCTTGTTTCTTGGATGGTACGGACCATTCGCGGGAACGCAAGCAGGCGCGGGCCCCCGGTAGGGTGCTGCTACCCAGCGACACGTTGCCAAGGAGGACTTGCGATGCGCATACCGGTGCCAGGGCCTTCTGACGTGTTCCGGCTGGCTGAAACGGTCAGAGGCGCCGTGAACGACGCCGTCGCGCTGGTCCCGCGACTGATCGACATCGTCGGCGAGGTAGAAGGCATCGTCGCGCGTGTCGGCCCCCTCATCACCGCTATCGGCGAGGTCGAGCGGCGTGCAGGCGGGGCGGTCGGCGAGGTCGAGGGGATCGTGGCACGGCTGGATCCGCTGCTGCGACGGCTGGAGCCGACACTGGACAAGCTGGAGCCCATCGTCACGCGGCTCGCGGAGACCACCGATCCCGACGAGGTGCAGGCGCTTGTCAAGCTGGTCAACCACCTTCCAGAGCTGGTCGAGAAGGTGGATACCGCCGTGCTGCCGATGCTGGACACTCTCGGTACAGTCGCGCCCGATCTGCGCGAGTTGCTGATCACTTCACAGGAGCTCAACGAGATCGTCGCCTCGATTCCCGGCATGGGGCGCATGCGCGATCGGGTGCTGCGCCAGATGAAGCACGAGAACAGCGGCTGACCTCTGCGGCCGCATCGACGCGATCGGGGCTCAGTGACGCTGGGACAGTCGTCCGGAGGCGTCCACGGTCACGTTCGCCTGCGCACCGCCGGAAGGGCAGGTTCGCCCGTTGGGATAGGTCTGGCGCGGTGTGATGTGCAACGTCCGGTGCATGAGCACGTTACCGCCGTTGCCGGTGAGTGTGAGGGTCACCCTGACCAGCTTCAGCGGTAGTCGGGGCAGGTCTGCGAAGCCGTTCTTACCTCCGGTGCGCACGGATCGCACCGAGCAACTGTCCGAGGGCTGCGTGCCGGTACAACTCGGGTGACCCTCGGTAGTGGTCGGCCGCAACGTGAGCGTGCGCATGGTGCACGAGCCGTGCCAGCAGGCGAGGAGCGTGGCGGCACGGGTGCGAGCGGCCATCGGGGCCGCGATGTCCACGCCGATACCGACGGGCGTGCCGATCAAGGTGCACGCATGGCCCTCGGAGCTTTCCGACTTGGCGCAGCCGGTGGCCGCGACGAGTAGCAGGGCCATGACCGGAAGCAACCGCATAGTCAACAGACGTCGACGGCTGGACCCACGGTTGCAACGGCGCGAAATCGCCGTGGTGTCTACGGATGAAACGCACATCACGGGCGGCTCGGGCACCGCGATCGTCACCGACCTGCGGTGGCACGATGACGTCTCGTGCGGCTACCGAGCGATCTTCCCCGTGACGTGCTCGCCATGGCAGCGGTGGCGCTCTGCGTCGCGCTGGGCTTCGGTGTCGTGGCGCCCGCGATCCCACTGCTGGCAACCCAGTTCGGCGTCAGCGCCACCGCGGCCGGTGCGGTGGTCTCCGCGTTCGCGCTGATGCGGCTACTCTCAGGGCTCGGAGCGGGTCGACTCGTCGATGCTGTCGGTGAGCGGACCGGGCTGACAGTCGGTATCGCGGTCGTCGCGGTGTCCAGCCTGCTGGCCGGGCTCGCCCAGAGCTACCCACAACTGCTCATACTGCGTGGTGTCGGCGGCGTCGGCTCGGCGGTGTTCGGTGTCGCCGCGGTCAGCTTGGTGCTGCGGGTCGCCGCGCGGCGGGTTCGGGCCCGGGCGATGAGCGTGTACCGGACAGGTTTCCTGGTGGGCGGCATCGTCGGCCCCGCCGTCGGCGGCGCCGTACTCGGCATTTCGCTGCGCGCGCCGTTCTTCCTCTACGCCGGATCGCTGGTACTGGCGGGCGTGGTGGCCATGGTGTTCGTGGCGCGCCCCGCCCCCGCTGTGGACACCGAGGCGGACGGTGTCACCGGCGAGCAGCAGGGTGCTGATCCGGCCGCCGCGCCCCAGGAAATCTCGGAGCCCGAGCCGACACTGCGCACGGTGATACGCACCAGGGAGTATCAGGCGGCACTTGTCGCCAACTTCGCCGAGGGCCTTTCGGTGTTCGGCATCCGCAGCGCTGTCGTGCCGTTGCTCATCGTCGAGGGGCTCGGTGCAGCGCCAGGCTGGGTCGGGGTGGCATTCCTGATCTCCTCGCTGGTGCAGACAGCGCTGATGCTGCCTGCCGGGCGGTGGGCCGATCTGGCTGGCCGCCGTCGCACACTGGTCACCGGTGCGATCGTCGCCGCGGGCGGGCTCGTGTTGCTGGGGTTCGGCGGTTCGCTCGTGCTGGCACTGGTGGCGATGGCGGTGTTCGGTGCGGGCGCCGCGTTTCTCGGCACCGTACCGGGCGCGCTCGTCGGGGACGTCGCGGGACGGCGCAGCGGCACGGTGGTTGCGGTGTTCAACATGGCGAGCGACCTCGGCGCGGTCATCGGACCGGTGCTCGCGGGCGCGCTGGTCGACCGGGGTTCGTTCGGTGCGGCATTCGGGCTCGGCGCGGTGGTGGTCGTCGTGGCAGGCCTGTTCGGCCTGCGGGTGCGTAACCCGCATGCGCCAAGCGCCTAAGTGCGCGGGGTTACGGGGTCTTGAAGACACCCAAACCCCGTCAGCGCTGTCCACCCACTGGTCTTCGGCTACGGCAAGGATCACACTGTCAACGTGATCAGTTCTGGCGAGGCAATCCGGTGTCGACAGATTGGCGCCGATGAGGCACTGTGGACCGCCCCGCCT